>JAULZL010000214.1:0-5945 GCA_032117355.1 Candidatus Nanopelagicales bacterium | reverse complement strand
GGGCCCCTCGATATGTGCCTCCTGCGAAAAGCGTTTGGGCCCCCACCGCCTGGCAGGGGCCCAAACGCTCCAGCGACTAGCCCTTTGCGTAGGTGATGGTTACATCCACTCGACGTGCCTTGCCCCCACTGGTCTTGTCTCGGCCATCGCCGGCCACGACATACGCACCCTTCAAACCGAGGCTTCGCAGGTATGCCGCGACATTCCCGGCCCGGGCCCGCGACAGCGAATCGTCGTTACCCGTTCCCCCCGTGGGCTGGACGTACCCAACGCAGCGCACCGTAGATGCCTGCTTGCCGGTCTTCTTGACGAGTGCGCGTAGCGCAGCCTTTCCAGCCGGAGTGAGATCTGGGCTCAGCGAATCGAAGTAGACGCTGGCCTTCTCTGACACCGTCTTGACGGCCACCCGCGTGGTCTTGACCAGCACGCCGATGCTCAGCGACCGCACGGCACCGTCTGGCGCTAGGCCGTTCGCCTGCAGCGTGTAGACACCCGGGAGGATTCCGGCGGGGATCTTCAACGCACCCTTATAGGCGCCCGACGCATCCGTGCTGAGACTGCCGAGGTACGTGCTGGGCAGGAGGTAGAACTTCACCGGACTTGACGCCTGGAATCCGTCGCCGGTGCTGACAGCTACCGGTTGCACCTTGACCGTCTTGGCACGAAGTGACCGTTGCACGGCTTCTGACTGAAGGATCAGTGCCTGCTTGCTCGTCAGGCCGAGTGGGTCGGCCTCGTCACCGCGTCCCGCCAGGGTCATGTTCAGCGGCGGGACCAGCCCGGGTGCCGACACCACCAGCGATAGCGGTGGCCCGTTGCGGTTCTCCAGAGGAGTAATCGTCAGCGGAACCGGCTGCCCGTTCGACATCAGCAGCGACTTGCCTGCCGGCAGGCCACCGGCGGGTATCAACGGATTCTGGCTGGTGACGATCGCTTCCAAGGGATCGACCTTTGCGGGGGACGATGCTAACGGCGTGGGAGTCGGCGTTGCGTCCGAGCCACCGCTATCCGGAACCGGCGCAGGGACTGGTGGCGGCGTCGGCCCAGCCGGCGCATTCTGAATCGAGCCGATCACGAACGTTCCTGAGCGCGCCGTCCCGAGCTGATCCGGACTTGCGTTTAAGACCCCGAGGTTCGTCGACGGGGCACCCGACCGCAGGATGCTCGCCGACCCAGGCAGTCGATAGCTCTGCGCTACACCGTTGACGGGATGGGTGGTGATTGCTCCCAGAGCAATTGATCCGGACGTCGCTGAGGGCACCGAGGCTGGGTCCGTGAACGTACAACTTGCATCCGTAGCAACGGAAGAACTGTCCACAACCGTTACTGTCCCTGTGCCCGGGAATTCGCATGCCTCGCCTGACGACCCTGACTGGATCACCGTCCCGTTCAGGGTGAACGTTGTTACGTCGCCCTTGTTGACGGCAAGGTCTGCGCTGCCAGCTGGCCCGGTGTTGTCGGCGATCGTCGAGAAGTTGACCTTGATGTTCCGCTTGGAGTAGATGGCCGCATGCCCAGCGGTCGCGGTATTGCCACCGATGAAAACATTGGTGACGACAAGGTCGTTAGCCCGGGAGTACAGGGTCCCCTTGCCGTCAACGGTGTTTCCTGTGACGCTTGATGAAGTGAGCGAAACGGTGTTCGGATCGCTGCCAAAGTAGATGATGCCCCCACCGCCAACGCCGGCGGAGTTTCCCGAGAAGGAGGAACCGGATATCGAAGCGCTCGACCAAGATTCCAAAGCGACGGCTGCTCCGTAGCCTTCGAGGGTGCGGTTGTTCGTAAACGTGCTGTCTACGATGGTTATTGAATCGACTTCGTATTCGTAAATGGCCCCGCCAGCCCCGGCGGACTTGTTCCCATCAAACGTGCTTGCCTCAATCGTGGCGTCAATTCCGCTGCTGTTGAAGGTGATGGCTCCACCGTCGCCACCGCCCGCCTTGTACTCGACCTGGTTGTCTGTAAACGTGGAGTCGCTGATCGTGACGATGGAGTCGCGATTGAAGAAGAGTGCTCCGCCACCTGCATAGCCATAGTTGCGCTCGAAGTTCGAGTTGGTGATGGTCGTCGCACCCGCACTGTCGTTGTAGATGGCTCCACCGGCGTTGCGCGAGTAGTTGTCCGACATCGTGACGCCTTCGATGTTCAAGGAGACGCCGTTCCTCACATAGAGGACCCCGCCTTCATCGGAGTAGTTACTGAAATTACTCATGGTCATGTTCTTGACACTGAGAGTGCCGGTGAAACTCGTCGTTTTCAACATGCCGAACTTGGGACTGACACCTCCGCGTCCTCCCCTGCCCTTGACGGTCACGCGATCGCCTCCATCGATCAACAGCGACCGCTGGAGATTGGGCAGCTGAGCCTCCAACTGGACGATGCTGACGGCGCTGCCAAACGCAATTGAACCGCCAGCCGCATCGCTGTTGATCTGATTGATGCAGTAGCGAAGTTCGCCGGCAACTGATGTGCCGGTCCCCGAGTCCAAACCGGTGGTGACTGTGCAGGTCGTCGTGGCGTAGGCGCTCGGCGATCGAAGCACCTGGGCATAGGCCGACACCAGACCCGTCAGGGCAAGAATCGATAGGCCGGCTGCCTTGCGGCCGCGGGTCCGTGACTGGGCGCGACGCGCGGCCCGGTTTTCGGCATTCACTTCGTGATCACTCCTTCTTGCAGGGGTCAGCTTGCGGGCGCGAGCTGAGAGATGGTCTGAGGCGAGAGGGTGAAGGCCGACGCGGTGTATTCACCGGGATCCGTTATCTGGGGCCAGGCCGAGCCGACCAGGACCTGCACGTCGAAGACTTCCTGGACGACCCCGTCGAACCGCAGCAAACCGACGGTCGCGCCGGTGATCGTGTCGACGACCCACACTCCGGCGTTTCGCTCGTTTGCCGTTCCGGTCACGGGTAGTCCCGCGAAGACGGACTCGCGCACCTGGGATAGGCCCACGAGCGCGTATCGGCCGATGAATGCCAGCCCGCGCGTGAAGCCCGGGAGGCGCGCGACCTCGGTCCGCACGCCGGTGGCAACGTCAACCCTGCAGATGGCACCGATGCCGGATTCAAGGACCCATAGTTGACCGTCGTGCCAGCGCGGGGAGTGCGGCATCGACAGGCCGTCGGCGATCACGTCGTCGGTGGTCACATCGACGATCACGCCGGACGTCCCCTTATGGGCACGCCAACCGTTGGCTGTGTCGGTCTGAGACAGCGCAGTGACGAAGCGGGCCGTCCCGTCGACCATCGCCAGCCCATTTAGATGACAGCGATCCTCTGCGGCTAGCCCGCTGATCCATTGCGGGCGCCACTGCGGTTCGAAGCTGCTCGTCATGTCGAGTGTGGCAAGGCAGGAGAACCGAGTGTTCACGAACCACAGGTCGCCGTTGGCAGCGTGGGCCATCTCGTGGATCGCGACATCGCCGGTGAAGATGATCGATCGCGGGACGTAGACCGCGTCATGGGGGCGTTGCCCGGCCATGGATCCGGCGAGTTGGGGGTGGTTGCGGTACGAGACGACGGAGTCCTCGGTGCCGACCGAGAGTCGCCCGCCGGAGCAGGCGATCCCCATGGGCCGGGAGAGCGCTGTGACCGTGGTGTCGAGGACGCCGCCGGAGGAGCGAGCGATGATGAGATGCCCGCTCTTATATGTCGAGAGGATGATGCTTGACGACGATGCCTCGAGCAGCTCGGCAAGGGACTCGCTATGGCCGCTGCGAAACGGAGTCCCCGCACTTGGCCGGGTCACTGGCTCGTCGACGGTTAGCACGGGCATGGGTATCTCGTCATAGCCCGCTACGCCGTGGGCTTCGGCGAAGTCACTGAATTCAGCGACGAGGCCATCGTGTCTGCCGAATGCTGCCTTGATCTCGAAGAGTTCACCATCGGTCGGGCTGCGTCCCGGGTCAGTAAGGGTGAACGGCGATCGCAATAGCCCGTCGGGCATGGCCGCGGACCACGTCAGGGACAGCTCGTCGCAGAGACGGCGAAGGCTCGCTTCGGGGTCCATCAGGATGCTTTCGAAGGACGCAATCGCCACCCGGGCGGGGTCGATTCCTTTGAGGTCCTCGCGAATGGCCCGCGCGATCGTGAGCCACTGGACTGCCGCAACTTCAGCGAGCGGCCTACCGATGAGTTCCTGCCAGCCCGGGATCAAGGGAAGCGACCAGGGCTCCCCCCACCAGCCGGGCAGGTCTGGTGCGCTGACGAAGCGACCCGACAGCCACGCGCGCATCGTGCTCGCGACCGACTGCAGCGGCTCACGTATTACATAGAGGAACACTGCGTCAGGGAGCGCCTCAGCAAGGGCTCCGACTCGTAATGACCAGCGCGGCGCCCAGTCGACGCAAACCGTTCCATCCGCCTGAGTTGCTCGCAGCACTTCGAGTTGTGCGTCCGACAGGTGCCCAGGGAGTAACCGATGTCCGTCGGCAGCCGACCACTCGTCGACTGAGTCAGACTGCGAAAGAGAACCCGGAACGAACGAGGGATCGGATAGCAGCGTGGTGTGAACTCCCCCGCATCCGGATCGAGGCGACCCAATGATGACGAGACGTAGCGCGTCAGTCACTTACCGGTACCCGAGGCAGATGTCCGCACAGGGCTACTCTTCGCCGATCCACGAATCATGACTTTCGCTTCCACCCACCATGTCGGTGACCTCGCGCGATTGCCGCAGGCCTGTGCTGTGAATGTAAGTGTCTTTTCCAGATGGCTTGTATTTGATTTCAGAGACGGCCATCGAAAGGTGCGAGTGAGCGTTCGATTACGAACCGCGATCCATGCAACTCTCCCCGAGTGCCACGGGTATCGGATGAGCGGTCTTTGTCGACTGTGTCGAAGTGTTGCCGTCCAGGTATCGCTCGGTTCCTAGTCGGGCTCGACCGAAGTGTGCGCGAATTCAGAGCACTGGCAAAGACTCTTGCCAGCGAGCAGCGAAGGAGTGACCTGTACCTGAGCGGCGCGAATGCGGTCTCGACGTATGGTGGTGTTCAAGAGGAATTTCCTTTTGTTTCAGAGCGAGTGATCGGGACACGAGAGTGAGCGTTCGATTGCACGCAGCCGCACGTGCGTCATGCCCCCTCGGTCCGCATGCGACCTCGAGGGCTGGTTCGTATGCGCGAATCACCTGAGCGCGAGGGTCGAGGGCAGGCTCGGTCCAGCCGCAACAGCCTGGCTGTCCGGAATGCGGCGATCAGTGTCCTCGCGGATGACGGCTGGGGTGCGCTCACCTTCTCTCGCGTTGGTCGTGAGGCCGGGTTGGCCACCTCCACCGTGCTTTCCAGGGCGAAGGACACCAGTGGGCTCGCCAGGCTCGCTTGGGCCGAGATTGGATCGCCTCTCATCAAGCGGCTCGACGCGATCTGCGACGGAGTCGCTGAACTTCGCCAAACCGGCGACAACCGCCTGCTCGTCCGGGCCTGGCAGACACTCGCTCAGCAGTCGGTGAACCAGGACGCAGCGGCCGAGTTGATCGTCGTAGCCAACGTGGTGACGGACGCTGCATCTGTCGTGGACGGGGAACTCCGTGAAGCCATGCAGCGGTGGATGGCAAGCGAGGACCGGGCTGAACGTGCCCGAGTCGCCTCCGCGCTTGGGCTCGGACTCGGCGTCATGCTCACCAACAGATACCCGTGGGCTCATCGCGAGGGCATCAAAGAGGCACTGGAGATCCGCGGCCGCGCCCTAGCCACCGATATCGCTGCCGGGATCCTCCCGGCAGAACCAGCTGACCACATGCGCAATCGGCAACGACTCGCCGACGATCCAGCACTCGACCGCCTGCTCAACGCAACCCTCGAGGAGGTTGCCGATCGCGGCTACGACGCGGTGACCTCTCGCAGCATCGCTGATGCTGCGAGAGTAGAAGAGAGCCTCATCTTCAGGCGCTACGCATCCAAGTTCGATCTATTCCTCGACGCTACACATCGTCAGCAGACAGCTGGTTTC
>JAULZL010000213.1:0-4834 GCA_032117355.1 Candidatus Nanopelagicales bacterium | reverse complement strand
GATGAAGCACAACCTTTGTGCTGATCCTTATGACGGGTTCAACGAGATCGTGAACGAGCTGCGTCGCGGAGAGGTGGTCAGCACTGACCTCGAGGTCGCAATCCGTACTGCATCGTCAGGTGCCCCTACGCGTGACTCTGACACGCTTCACACAACACCGGCCGAGACACTGGTTTGTGTCGAGAAGATGGGCTTCAACCTGCTTGCCTTGGCGAACAACCATGCCTGGGATCTCGGGACGACCGGGGTCTTGGCCACGCGTGAGGCTGTCATCTCGGCGGGCTTCGGCAACGCCGGCACCGGGACGGACTGGCGAGCAGCGACTGCCGGTGGTCAATCCCCGCAGTATCCGGATGTCACGCTCGTGTCGATGGCCATCGGCAAGGTACGTGACGGCGCTGCAGCCACGGACGTCAGAGCGGGCGTCAATGAGATACGGATGGCGAGCCCGGGCACCTTGAACGTCTCAGATGTCACACGCAACCTCGACGCCATCGCCAAGGCCAACAGGGATGGCAAACGCGTACTGGTGTGCTTGCACAACCATGAGTGGGGCGATGACATGCAGCAAGTCCCGCAGTGGACCCAGCGCTTTGCGCATCAATGCATCGACGCCGGCGCAGCGCTGTTCTTCAGTCACGGTGCGCCGCTGCTCAAAGGGATCGAGATCTACCGTGGAAAACCGGTTTTCCACGGCCTGGGCAGCATCGTTTTTCACACATCCAAAGCGATCGGCTTTTACGCCCCGCCCGTCTGGGAAAGCCTCATCGCGCACATCACCTTCGAGGGCGGCAGGCTTTCAGGTTTGGAGCTGGTACCTTTGGCCCTCAATGACAAGGGTGATGAGCCTGAACGACATCTGGAAACCAGGGGCCGTCCGCGGATCGCCCGCGGCGCAGACGCAACCCGGATCCTCGAGCGCTTCCGATCTCTCAGTAAGGACTTCGGGACGACACTCGAACTGCGGGATGACCGCGGTTACCTCACGCTATAAACCCAGCCTCTGGATCACTCCGGCGGCTTGGACTTCAGGTGCAGGTCGAACCAGTCGATCGTTTCCGCAGCGACGTGCAGACGGGTCTCGCGTGCGGAGTAATGGTGGTTCTCAAGCGGCAGCAGGACCAGTCTTGCGGTGCTGCCGAGACCTCGCATCGCGTGGAACATCCGGTAGGAATACGCAGGCTTGCTTGATTGGCTGTCATCGGCCTCGCCGTGGATCAGCAAGAGCGGGGCGGTGATCTTGTCTGCCCGCATCAAGGGCGATACATCGAAATATTTTTCGGGCACCTGCCACAGCGTCCGCGGCTCTGCATGAAAGCCCCACGGATCCATCGTGCGATTGAACGAGCCACTGGTCGCGACACCTGCAGCGAACAACTTGGAACTGGTCAGTTGGTTCGCCGCCGAGAACCCGCCATAACTGTGCCCGCCTATACCGACACGCCGTGGATCGATGAGGCCGAGAGAATCAAGGTGCTCGATGGCCGCTTGAGCGCTGGCCACGATCTGCGCCCGGTAGGTATCGTTACGGGTCCGCGAGTCCCCGACCACCGGCATTTCAGCCATGTCGAGCACCATGTAACCCTGGGTCACGAGCAATCGGAATTGTTGTTGATTGGCGAACCCCAGATCCATGAATCGATTCGAATTGGGCCGGATCTGACCGGCGATGCGTTTGTCCGCATACTCGGTCGGATAAGACCAGATCACCAACGGCCGCCGTTCCCCGCGCTTGTGATCTGCAGGGATGTACAGCGAGCCTGAGAGGTTGACGCCGTCACCCCTTGGATAGGTCACCAGGCGTCGCTCCACGCCGTTCAACTTCGGGTAGGGATTGGATGGCAAGGTCAATGCCGTATCCCGCCCCGAGGTCAGATCCAACCGTCGTACCCCCCTCGGTTCCAAGCGGGACTCATGACTGATCAGGATGTCG
Source organism: Candidatus Nanopelagicales bacterium (assembly GCA_032117355.1). Lineage (GTDB taxonomy): Bacteria > Actinomycetota > Actinomycetes > S36-B12 > S36-B12 > REEB460. Next base: position 2,901 of record JAULZL010000213.1, on the reverse strand, counting down.
CTGTCTGAGTCTCCCGTGAAGCTCAGGAATGTTTCATAGCGGCCTGGGCGCGACCGGAAGATCCGCGTCGTTTCGCCGGTCTCGAGGTTGAACCTGTCGAGGAACGGTTGACCCCCCTCTGCGCTTTCCGCAGCACCATTCAGATAGATGCGCGAACCGTCTTGGCGCACCAGACGCTCACCGCGAGACGTTCCCTCGACCACCGGCCTACCGGGGTCCGTGGCGAGATCACCCTCGGTATAGTCGAAGATCTTGCGCCACGAATCAGGTGACTGCCGCAGATCTGCCAACCAGGTCGTCGACCTTTTCCATTGTCGGCTTCCCGTCGTCTCGGTCAGCAGCACGCGCGGGTCGTCCTGCAACCACTCGGCACGCTCGAACTTCGATCGACTGCGCGCGAGGACTTCAGGGGTCTTGTCGAACGGCGCGGACAGACGAAGGAGATGACTCTTGTCCTCCGCTGCGCTGTCGGAGGTGTGCAGGGGGGCATGCTCGATCCACACCAACGTCGCGGGTTTTCCCGGTTGCCACTGGAGGTCCGTGAGTTCCCGCGTCTCCACGCCCGCGTCGATGTGATCCTCCGACGGCAAGTCTGCGATCACCTTGATCAGCGTGCCCTTGCGATCCCAGATCTCGAAAGACTTGCTGAACTCCCGATAGCGCACCCAGTACGAATACGGCCTTTTGACCCGTTGTATGAGGATGAAGGCGCCGTCCGGCGAAACCATCGGCGCTGCGATGAAGAGTCCCGGAGCACCGATCGGCACTTGCGTTCCGTCACGAACGTCTATCGTGTGCAACTGCGAAGTGCTGTAGTGCTCGAAGCGGGCATCGTCGGCGGCGTTCTGGGAGAGATCTTCCCAATTCCGCTCCCGCGAGTGATTGGCTGCCGTCTCATGCGTGGAAGGGCCTCTGGGGATGGCGGGCGCGGCAGGCTCCGGGCCCCGTTCCGACAAGACCAAAGGTGCGATGACATGATGATTGTCAGGCGCCCACGACATGTTGATGATGTGCTCTTCGTTGATCTGCCGATAGCCTTCGCTCAACGTCGCGTTCACTCTCGTATTTTTGAGATGCCGCACGCTGCCGCTCCGGGTATCGACCACCCAGAGACCGACCCCCTCACGCGCATAGCTGGGCAGCGCTGCAAATCGGCCGTCATGGGACCATACGGGGATGCCAAAACGAGCGTCGTCCGGTAACCCAAGGCTCGTCCTTCGGCCATCCGAAAGACGGACCAGAACGGGTCGCCGGTAATACCGATATCGGACCTGGCTGTTCGACCGTGCATGCACCCTCATGCCAGCGAACTTCATGTAGGGTTCGGCCAGATCTGCCAATGAGCGCATGTCATCGTCCTCGACGATGAGCAAAGATCGGCGGTCCGGGCTGATGAATTCCACCGGTGGGCTCGGCGCGTCGATGAGCGTGACCACCGCGGGAGGCGGTAGCCGGTAGCCACCCGATTGAGCGTTACCGATCGGGATCTGCAAAGCTGCCGGAACGGTAGCGAGCAAAAGACCCAAGGTCATCGACGGTGTGCGGAACTTCATCTGCATACTTCGCACCGTCCCGACTTATTTTTCCGGCTTTTTGACGACGACCGACTCGGCGTACAACAAGTCGCCATTGATTCCGTTGAAGAACTGGAAGATCACCTGCGGCCAAGGGAACGCGACCGACAGGTCTTTTCCGGAGGTGCGCCTGTTCTTGAACACGTTGTTGATCTGTACCGTCGCATAGACGGGGTTCAATCGCATCTCCACCGGGGTCTCTTCGACCGTGGCGTTCGACCAGCGGATGTCGACTTTCCTGCCCCCGTACTCGAACACGCCGTTGGCTGGACGGTTCCCCTGTGCGGACAAGGCATGGTTGCGGGAGTTGTGCGGGGCGGAAGCGATCTCCCAGACGCGCTCGGTGACCTTGACGACAAAACTGTCATGCAGGTCGGCGGTGAGCACGAACACCGGTTTACCCAAGCCATCCCAGAACAGGATCATCTCCTCCCGCTCCGCCAGATATGCGGTCCACGCGTCATCGCGCTCGGGTTCTTGTGCGGTCTTCGCTGCACCACGGCTGGTTCCCGTGTGGGGGATCATCAGGTTCACCGAAGACACCACGAAGAACATCTCGGCGTCGCTGGCTTGCATCTGCTCTTTGAGCCAGCGCTTCTGCTTCGCCCCAAGCATCGACACCCCTGGCTTATCAGGTTTCGAGAGGTCGTAGACATCGCGCTGCCCACGGGTGTCGAGGAAAAAGAAGTCGGCATTGCTGACGCGCATCTTCGACCAGCTCGGTCGTCCGATCGAATAGGCTGAGGTCGAATCGGCTCTCGCGGCTGGAGAGATCCGCAATCGTTGATCGTCGATCTTGCCGACCACGGTGTACGGGCCAGCGTTTGGATCACCGCCGACATCGTCGAGTTCACGCTTGTTGACGCCTGCCGACGGACCGCCCCAATGGACCATCAGGTTCGTGATCTGGGTCTGATCAAGGTCAGCAAATCGCCCGCTTTTGTCCACCAGTACATCGCTGCCGGCACGCAGCTCGCCGCGGCCGAACATGATGTCCGGCGCGCCCGGTGCTGGCGGATTGCTCCAGCCAAGGTAGTCGAACCAGCCTTGCGTCCCGATATCCCGAAATGCGGCGCGACGGTTCCGGAAGCCAGGTGTGCCTGTACCGACCACGTCGTTGAGGATCTCATGGTCGTCCAGCGTGAAGTACGACGGTACATTGCGATGCCAACGGCTGAGGTTGGAGCTGCGCTCGAGATACAGCTTGTAGTTCTCCCACACCCCGACGATCGTCGGGGCGACAGACACGATCTCGGGGGCTTGCTCGGGGGTCAACCCGACATCTTTGAGCCACTGCTCCGAGGAATGGTCTCTGCCTTCCTCGTAG
>JAULZL010000212.1:0-3382 GCA_032117355.1 Candidatus Nanopelagicales bacterium | reverse complement strand
ATACCAGCGATGCTATCAACTCAATACGCGGTACCCGCACCCGTACGCCGTTGAACTTCATGACTGTCACATCACCGCGATCCGGGAGGCGCCGCCCAGACGCGCGGGCACGAGCGGACGCGTACAACGCGATCCGTCTATCGTAAATAGACCTGTCAACAAACCCCTCGACGAGGGGCTACTGAACCGGGGCGAAATGGAACAAGGCCCCCCGGTCGGGAGGCCTTGTTCCATTTCGTAGCGGGGAGACCGTCGGGGTGCAGCACCATTTCGTTGCGAGGTCAGCGAGATCCCCTCACATGAGTGCAGTCTGCACCCTCTTGTGCACCCCCTGGGCGCAGCAACTCTGCACCCACTCCGCAAACATTCCGCCTTGTCAGGCCTCGACAAGGCCCAGCTGCTTAATGACGTACGTGTTCATCGACTCGTGACGTTCGGCAGCCTCGAGCGCAACCCTCTTGTGCAGGTCGGGACCCAGTCGCAGATTGAACTTCCCCGAGAATGACCGTTCATCCCACGGTGCCGGGATTTCCTCCCCCTCCGCGAGCATGTCGTTCAGTACTTCTTCTACTACTGACGTCAGCCCCGCCAGCGCTCCTTCGCGGGATTCGGCAATCCAGGAAAGCGACGGAAACTCCACTACGGTCGCAATGAACTCCGCATCCTTGGCCGACCAGGCCAGACGATACGTGTAGTGATCTGCCGACGGCAGCGTCTTACGCTTCGTTGCCATTGGACTCCTCCAGCTTCCTGATTGCCGCCAAAACTTGGCGGACCTGATATTCCTTGGCCTTGCCGTGATCGTTCTGGATGTTGATGCGTGGATCGCCAGCCCACGGTGTCTTGAACACAGCGTGTGAAGAGCCACTACTGCGCGCCTCGCCGAAATAGTGCTCGCACACTTTGAACATGTCTGCGTACCTCACGTTCCTGGGACTTCGACGCATCGCGTCGACGATCGTGGGAATCAGAGGCATGACTTATGGTACTACCCGCGGTACTGCAGTTCTAGGTCAGGTTTCGGCAGACATGACAAAGGGGCCCCAAGTTCTCGGGGACCCTCGGTCGTACCGTTCACACTAGTTGAACATTCAAGTAGCGGGGAGACTCTGAGGGTGCAGCGCCATGTCGTTGCGAGGCCAACAAGATCCCCTCACAAAAGTGCACCGTGCACCCCCTTCTGCAGCCCCCTGGGGGCAGCAACCCTGCACCCCCTCCACAAACATCGACCCTTTCGCAGTTGCTCTCCGCGACCAAGATTCCTGCGCGCATGCGCCTGGTGCTAGCCATGTGTTCGCCGGGCTTGTTCGAGCATGGGCACAACCGCTTCACGGAGCTGGCCCAGCAGCTCAGGCAGAGCCGGGACTGAGAGTTGGTTACGCGTGACGAACGCACGCCATTCTGCGAGAACTCTAGGATCGCTGGCGTACTCCTCGCTCAGCCCCACGGGAACGTCTTCAGGGATATCTGTGCCGCGGCGTTCGAAGGTAGCGAGGACAGCTGGGCACACATCAGCGGCTGGGCATCGATCGATCACCAGGAGCCACCAGAGGTCGAAGTGATCCTTGACGCGCGAGTTGACGCGACCGAGCCGAACGATGGCTTCCAGCTTTTCGGAAATGGCGGTGGGCTTGGGATAGCCAGCTAGAACCGGTCGGGGCATTTCTTTGAGCAGCACCGGGAAGGTCACCTCTTCTGGGACGGGCGTGACCACGTCACCGAAACCGATGTCGACTTGGACGTGAATGCGTGCGCCGTCGAGATCGCCATGCATCGTGACGCGGATGCCGGGATATCCGGCCGTCTTGCGGATGTCGGCTGTCAAGACGCTATCCGGATCGAATGCCATGCCGTCGTCGACGATTGCTGCGCAGGCCTCGCGGAACACACGCGATCCGTTCGTCATCGGCGGGGCCGAGGCCGAGAAGGTCGATGTCGCGTGTGGGACGTGTCGGGGTGTCGAACCACACGTCGAACAGCAGTGCGCCTTTAAGCAGGAAGGAATTGCGGTCTTCGCTGATGCTGAGTCGGTACAGCATGCGCTCGAGCCCGTAGCGGGTGAGCACGGCTCCGAAGTCGATCCCTTCGGCAGTGGCGAGGTTGCGTAGTCGCGCGCGGACGGAGGCGGCGAGATTGGTGCCGCTCACGTGAGTGACTCCAGGTAAGGGCGCATCACGTTGGACATGCGTACGGTCTGGGCCGCAGACCACAGATCATCCATCGTGACGGCCCGCTGGTCCCACGCCGTTCGCAGCGCCTCGATCGCTACGTCCAGGCCAACGCGACTGCGGAACTTGAAGCAGTCCGCCACCGTGCGCGCCGGGCCGGTGACCCGCACGAGTGCGCCATCGACCGACTTCTCTTGGACACCCACGCGGAGGCTCTCATCGCTCATGCGCACGATCTCAAGCGCGGGGGAAGTCACGCGTGGAACTGCAGCCTTGTTCGATATGGCAACCCACACCTGGCGTGGAACTTGCGTGGTCAGCCCGTGCATCGCCAGAGCAGACAGGAGGCACACCACCAGATCCGGATGAGTGACGCAGAGCACCGCGAGCGGATCGACCGGTCGAGCATCAACGGCCTGGTACACGCCGCGAGCAACCCGGACGAGTTCGCCTCGCTGGACCATTCGAGACAGCTCAGTCCTGCTCGTTCCGGCCACCACGGCGTCCCGGCTGCGAATGAGCCCGAGGCGCTCCCCCAGCCGCTGCTCGATGCTCGAATCAGTGCTCACCAAGTCATGTTACGTTTTAGCGGTAATTTTATGCAACTACCTATTTATTGGAACGCCAGGAGCGGAGGCGCATTCGATCGGCGTTCACCATGGCGCGGACCGCAAAAACGACTGAGGGCCCCTGATCTCTCAGGGACCCTCAGTCGTACCGATCACACTAGTTGAACCTTCAAGTAGCGGGGAGAAACTGAGGATGCACGATCTTTGGGTTGCGAGCCCTGCGAGTTATCCTCACGAACAGCCACTTTTGCACCCCCCTCTGCACCCCCAGGGGAGTGCAAACCTGCACCTACCCCGCACACTTTCCCTGACGCCCTACGCATCTCGGCGCTCGTCCAGCCCGACGATGTTGCCGAAGGGGTCTGCCACTTGAGCTATCCGGCGGCCGGGGTCAATCTCGAGCGGTCCACGATGCCGTCTTCCTCCGTGGTCGTTGACGACCGACAGTGCGCTCTCAAGATCGGTGATTTGGAAGTATGGGACCGTGCTGCGCCCGAGTGGATTCATCTCGTCGTCCGCGGGATGAAATCCGATTTCAACGCCAGTGCCTCCGAGAGTGAACCACCAGAAGCCACTGTCATTTTCGAGTTCGGTCCCGGTGATGGTTGCCCACCATCGGCCTACGGCTTCTGGGTCATCGACGAA
>JAULZL010000211.1:0-4544 GCA_032117355.1 Candidatus Nanopelagicales bacterium | reverse complement strand
CTCACCCTGGCAACTGACTGCGTCCGAGGCGCCGAAAGTTCAGTGGGTATGTGCTGCATCGCCTGCTTTGCGGACGACGCCGAGTAGCCGATCTGTCTTAGCGATGAGGGGTGCGTGCCTTCGGGTGCGCACCCCTCATCGCTCGAGTCGGTGTCTTGTCAGGAGTTCGCCTAGCGCGAATACTTGACCCGCAACCCCACTCCGGGGCCCGAGCGAGGGAGCATCATGCCTAGCGAGATCACCACACCGGCTCCGGCCGCAGCGATCGATCGACTCACCCTGGCCACTGACAGCGTCCGAGGCGCCGAAAGTTCAAGCGTGGGGCCCTTCTGCGCCTGCTTTGCGGACGACGCCGAGTAGTTGAACCGTGTCAGCGATGGTGGTGCGTGTCTTCGGTGTGCGCCACCATCGCTTGAATCGGTGTCTTGTCAGCAGTTCGCGTAGCGCGGATACTTGACCCGCAACCCCACTCCGGGGCCCGAGCGAGGGAGCATCATGCCTAGCGACATCACCACACCGGCCCCGGCCGCAGCGATCGACCGTCTCACCCTGGCAACCGACAGCGTCCGAGGCACCGAAAGCTCAAGTTTGGGGCACTACTGCACCTGCTTTGCGGACGACGCCGAGTAGCCGATCTGTCTTAGCGATGAGGGGTGCGTGCCTTCGGGTGCGCACCCCTCATCGCTCGAATCGGCGTCGTGTCAGACGTTCGACTAACGCGAAGACTTGACCCGCAACCCCACTTCAGGGCCTGCGTGTCGGCATCCTACGCAAGGGATCTGCCCGCCCACCCGGCCTCGGGTGGGCGGGTAGGGTGGAGGGTCAGGTGCCAGCACTGCTCGCAGCGCTTGACGGTGGCCAGAGAGGGTGGGAGATGGCTCGGCCGCAGCGGGTCTACCCAACGCGCTCTGGCCTGCCCGCCTGGGTCAGCGCCATCCTGATCGCCGTCCTGATGATTGCCATGCTTGGGCTCGGCTACCTCGCGGCGACTTACTGGATCCGCGCCCAGCAGCAGGTGGAAGCGGGAGAGCCGCTGCCCGTGGCCTCAGGAGCGCCCAGCCCCGAGCCGTGCTCCTCGGGCGCTCCCCGAATCGGCGATGGCCTCCCGGTCAACGATGCGGTCGTACTGAACGTCTACAACGCCACCCCGAAGCAGGGCCTCGCGGCGCAGGGTGCACTGGTCTTCAAGCGTGAGGGCTTTCGCATCCTGTCCATCGAGAACGACCCCCGGAAGGCGAAGGTCGAGGGCGTAGGGGAGATCCGCTTCGGGCCGAATGGTCGTAAGGCAGCCAAGCTCGTCGAGTACTACCTCGCTGGCGCGAAGATGGTCGAGCTCAAGCGGGATGACACGGTCATCGACGTGGCTCTCGGGCCCGCCTATACCCAGCTCGCCGACGGTGACGCGGTGGCCTCCTTCCTCGCCGAACCGGCCGCCTCGAGCAATCCCTGTCCAGGATCCGGCAGTGCGTCGCCTTCGGCGACCACGCCCACGGCTTCTCCCAGTCCCAGCCCCAGTCCCTGAGCCGAGTGGCCCGGAGTCGGCGGCCGTGACGCTGGACGGCCATCCGATCAACCGCTAGGTGTTCTGTCCAAAGAGGTTGGTAACAACCGGCGCGTCGGTCCGTGATTGAGTGAAGGCCTCCTTGTGGGGTGTGAAGCGACGAAGCATTCGCACCCACGAAGGAGGCCTTCATGTCCCACGGAAAAGCGTCCTTGTCCGAGTTGGGCCGGTTGAAGATGGCCCGGTTCCATGTCGAGTCCGGTTCCACGATCCGGGCGACCGCGGAGCGGTACCAGGTGTCGACGACGACCGTGGTGCGGTGGAGTCGGCGGTATCGAGATGTGGCCGCCGCTGGTTGGGTGCCGACGGTCGCGGACATGGCGGATGCGTCGAGCCGTCCGCGCCGCAGCCCCGCGTGTACCCGTCCAAGGCTCGTGCGGAAGGTCAAGCACCTGCGGGCCAAGCGGCGCCTGGGGCCGGTCCAGATCGCCGGGCGGATCGGGATGCCGGCCTCGACGGTTCACGCGGTGCTGGTGCGCGAGGGCATGAACCGGCTGGACTGGCTGGACCGGGCCACGGGCGAGGACGTGCGCCGGTACGAGTACGACGCGCCCGGCGGCATTGTCCACATGGACGTGAAGAAGTTCGGGCTCATCCCTGACGGGGGCGGCTGGAAGGCTCATGGCCGGTCGGCGATGGCCTCGCGCCGGACCGGACGCCGTGGCCGTCGCCGTCCTGGCGGATGGGCCCGGACCGCGTCGTCAGCGGGCCGGCGAGGGTACGCGTACGTCCACCACGATGGCTGCACGTCTACATTCACCATCGTCCGCACATCGCGCTCTACGGCAAACCGCCCATCAGCCGCGTGACTAACGTGCCTGGACAGAACAGCTAGCGGTTTCGGGGACGGCAGTGCGGGACGAGGTCACCGAAGCAATGCTCGGTAGCTGTGATCGATTCACGGATCTCAGTTGATCGGGTTCGATCGCACCAGCCGTGGTGGCCGCCCCGAGCGGTCACCACTGACGGGGGTTGTGGCTAGCCTGGGAGGATGCGTCCGACTCGAAAAGCCGAGGGGAGGTGGGTTGCGTGCTTGGTCCCGCTGATCACCGTCGGACTGCTCTGCGCACTCACCGGATGCCAGGCCCCGACGACCGCCGAGGGGTCGGCGATCCCCGTACCGACGAGTTCACCGACGTCTCAAACAGCCCCATCGAAAACTCGACCGTCGACCGGACCCACCCTGCAGCGCGGGCCCGCCCACCCGGACCGCGCCACGATCATCGATGGCTCTTGGCTTATCGGCACGGACTACCCTCCAGCTTTGTATCTGGTCCCTACTGCCGTGTCCAGGTGCCACTGGCGGGTGGTGGACTACGCGACAGGGGTCCTCATCGAAGAGGGTCGCTATTCCGGCCCGGGGCCGGCAGCAATCTGGGTGGATGATGGGGACCTGCTGCAGTCTGAGGGATGTCTGCTGTGGCAGGGGTACGCGCAGTTGACCGGCGCACGGGATGCCTCGACCATCCCGCTGCCTGCCGGCGCATCGACGATAGGGGACGGGCGATGGGTGATCGGCGAGCGCGCACCCGCCGGGCGCTACCGCAGTGATCGCGGATCTTCGGGTGCGTGTGCCTACCGGGTCGATCGAGCCGGCGAGGGCAATGACGAGTCCTTCGAGTCCACTGGGACGGTTCGGTCGATTCCGTCCTACCTGGACTTAACCCTGGCCGACGGAGATGTCCTGACGACCCGGGACTGCGGGCCATGGCAGTTGTTGGCCTAGACCCGGCCGGCTGAGTTGGCCGCAATCACCGTTCGTGACCTGCGCACGCGCATCGCGGGAGCGAATGCCGCCGACACCACGTTGCGGGATCCCAGCAACCGTGACTCCGCCTTGCGCACTTCCGTGAATGAGGATGCGCAGCTCAAGAACGTCGACACGCCTCCGAGCGAGTGGTCGCTACCAGCACCGTGACGGTTCTATGCGCATGGTCGATTCGGTGGATGACTCGATAGGAACTGCGGCGGGCACTGTGACGATCCGCGAGGGGCGCATTGAGTTGCTTCCCCTCGCGATGAGGGGTGGATTCCGGGGCAGTGCACAAGCTCCTCCGACTGGACGAAGCCGCACATCCGCGCGTCATTCGTCCGTCCGGGATCACGTCGACTTCCACGGATCGACGAGGGCGATCCCGGTGTGCTCGAAGTCCTTGACGTTGCGGGTGGCCAACGTCGCGTGGTGGGTGCTGCAGATGGCCGCGATCTGCGCGTCGAACCCGTCAATGGGCAGTCCCCGCTGATCTCGGCTGTGGACAAGGAGCGCGTAAGTCGTTGCCGCATCGCGGTCGAAGGCGAGCACATGATCTTCGAAAGTGGTGAACACATCCATGGCTGCCGTACGGAGCATGTCCTTGCGCTGGCCCTCGGGGAGACGTGCGATGCCGTGAAGGATCTCGGCCACCGTGATCGAGGTCGTGAACAACTCTGCGGGCACTTGCCCCAGCAGCCAGTCACGCACGACACCCGATGGGGACTGCTTCACTAGTTCGGAGACGACGTTGGTGTCGACGACCATCATGCCGACGGGTCTGCCGCCCGCGCCGGTGTCCTGCGGGCCGGGATCTCGAGATCGACGCCGCCTAGATCGCCGAAGCGCTCCATCAGGCTGACCAGCATGCCGGGATGCTCGCTCGGCTCGGTCACCGCCTCGACCAGGATCGACCGGATCTCCGACTCCATCGAACGACCGTGGGAAGCCGCCCGCATGCGCAGGCGCTCCTTCACGGCGTCGTCCAGGTTTCTAATGCTCACAGCGGCCACCAGCCACCCCCAATCTGCTATCAACGCTAGCACTTGGGCGGCACGACCGCCGGACAGGCATCGACGTGCGCCTCAGCAGCACCTTCGCGACGGGGGCTTTTGGGGCGCTTGCGGGGGCAACGGGTCCAGCGACAGTCAGGTCGATGTGTGTGAGAGCCGCACCGAGGGCGCGCGGCCTCCAGACCGAGCGTCTGCCTCAGTGCGAAAGGCAGCCAGGAGC
>JAULZL010000210.1:0-2156 GCA_032117355.1 Candidatus Nanopelagicales bacterium | reverse complement strand
AATCTCAGGTTCGTGATGCCGCAAGGAGCGTTCTACCTCTGGCTGGACATCAGTGACAGTGGTTTGGCCTCGCGAGATTTTGCCCTTGCGCTCATCCGTGACCAAGGGGTGGCAACTGCGCCAGGTACCGCTTTCGGCCCGCAGGGTGAGGGCTGGCTTCGAATCTCGTTGGCGAACGCCGATCATGCCGTCACAGCAGGGGTTGAAGCCGTCGCCGCACAACTTTCGGGATCCAAAGCCCACCACGTGTCGATCGAAATGAGCTAGAAATGAAAGCACTGGTCTTCAAGGGGCCTTGGGAACTAGAAGTCCAAGAGCGAGATGTTCGCGAGCCGAGGCCGGGGGAGGCCATGGTTTCGGTGCTTGCAACTGGCGTGTGCGGGTCCGACATCCACGGGTTCACGGGGCATACAGGGCGCAGGCACCCAAACCAGGTGATGGGGCACGAGACAGTTGGCTTGCTGCATGCGCTTGGTTCACCCTCGGATGTCCTTCGGGAGGGTGATCTCGTCACGATCAATCCCGGTATGGCCTGTGGGGAGTGCGATGCGTGCGCTGCGGGAGAAGAACAGCAGTGTGCAGGCCTTCGGGTTCTTGGCGTTGTCCCGGATGTCGATGCAGCCTTTGCGGACTTTGTGACGGCACCAGTCAGAAACCTGGTCCCACTCGGACCATCGACTCCGGCAGCCTTGGGTGCGCTTGTGGAGCCAATGGCTGTTGGCTACCACGCGGTTCGACGATCGAATCTGCGCCCCGGTGAATCATTGCTCGTGATCGGCGGCGGTCCTATCGGACAGGCGGTCGCACTGGCTGCATCCCGTTTTGATGCCGGCTCAGTACTCGTGACCGAGCCCAGCCCACATCGCCGTGGCTTGCTGGCGAAACTCGGGGTGAGGTGTGTTGCACCGGAGGCCCTCGAAGATGGACTTTCGGAGGTCAAGCCCTCGGTAGTGATTGACGCGGTGGGAAACTCAGGGACTATCGAGCACGCGCTCACTGGATCAGTGAAGAATGCTCGCATCGTGCTGCTTGGCATGGATGAGCCGCAACTGCGAGTCCCGGCATACTCGGTGTCAGTCGCGGAGCGATCCATTATCGGAAGCTTCTGTTACTCCCGCCTCGACTTCGAGTCGACTGCTCGATGGATTGGGGAAAATGTCGCGCTTGTTACCCCCTTAATCGATGCAATAGAACCGCTAACTGCCGGTCCAGAAATCTTCACCAAGCTAGCTCGACGTGAATTGGATGCCAGCAAGGTTCTGCTTGCCCCGAATCCCGACGGCATAACTGCCCTGCGCATGTCCGAAGCGAGCACAAGTGGAAATTGACGCGGACCGCTCACCGGCTGAAGAGTTCGCAGGTCTAGCCGCCCTTGTAACTGGAGGTAGCTCAGGCATCGGCCTTGCTACCGCTCAAATTCTTCGGTCCCGTGGAGCCCAGGTCACGATTCTGGATGTTAACGCCCCACCAGTGGATTACGACTTCACTTTCGCTTCGGCAGACGTCACAGACGACTTGAGTGTGAGGTTGGCCGTTGAGAGTGCGGCGGCAGCGATGGGTGGTCTCGACATCCTGGTCAATAATGCGGGCGTAGGAGCGATTGGAAATGTTGAGCAAAACACCGACGCGGAATGGCAGCACCTCTTCAACGTGAATGTCTTCGGCATGGTTCGCGTCTCGCGGGCTGCTCTGCCGTATCTTCGAAGGTCACCAAGCGCCGCAATCGTCAATACTTGCTCCATCGCAGCCACTGCCGGGCTCCCTGCGCGCGCCCTCTATAGCGCTTCCAAGGGAGCGGTGTACTCGCTGACGCTCGCGATGGCGGCTGACCACGTACGAGAGGGCATCCGGGTGACGGCTGTTTGTCCGGGAACAGCTGACACTCCATGGGTGAGCCGTCTGCTCGGGCAGGCGGCGGATCCTGAAGCCGAGCGTTCGGCGCTTGAAGGGCGGCAGCCGATGGGTCGACTTGTGTCAGCGCAGGAGGTTGCGTATGCCATTGCATTTCTCGCGAGTCCCCAGAGCGGAGCGACAACGGGAACGGCTCTCGCTGTCGATGGAGGAATGGATGGACTTCGCGTACGGCCGCTACCGACATGATCGATGTTTCGCAGGGCAACACGATGATGCCCGAGATGTGCCTGCTGCGATATCGG
>JAULZL010000209.1:0-5208 GCA_032117355.1 Candidatus Nanopelagicales bacterium | reverse complement strand
GGCCGTTCGTTCGGGGCGAGGACGTCCGAGGTTGGCCGTGGACGTCCTGATCGAGATTCTCGTCGGGATGATCGTCCCGTCGTTCGGGATCCGCACATCCCCGATGAGATTACGGCCGATCAGTTAGACCGGGGCACCCTGAACGAGTTGCGAACGTTGCCAGAGGGGCTCGGCGAACTCGTAGCGCGTCATCTCGTTGCCATACAGCGGGCCATTGAGGCAGATGACCTGGTGTTGGCTTCTGCGCATGCAGCCGCAGCGCGCCGTCGGGCAGCGCGTGTGGCGGCGGTGCGCGAGGCCTCAGCCATCGTTGCGTATCTGCAGGGTGAGTTTGGTCAGGCGATCCAGGACCTGAGAGCGGTTCGTCGGATGACTGGATCTGCGGCCTACATCCCCATGATTGCGGACTGTGAGCGTGGGCTCGGGCGTCCGCAGAAGGCACTGGATCTCATTCGGACCCTTGATTTGGCGAAGGTGGATGCCGAGACCAAGGTGGAGATCCTCATCGTCTCGGCCGGTGCACGTGCGGATCTAGGGAAGCTCGATGCTGCGGTGGTCACGCTTCAGGTGCCAGAGCTCACACGGTTGCCACCCGGCACGCCCCGGGCCCGACTTCAGTACGCGTACTCGGATCTCCTGCTGAAGGCGGGGCGGAGGAACGAGGCGTGGGAGTGGATGGAGCGGGCTGCAGCCTCGGACATCCTTGGCGAGACCGACGCGGCTGGACGATGTGATCAGTTCGCTGGCGTGGAATTCGCTGAAGAGGGCCAGGACGACTAGGCGTCTTGGGTGTCCAGCCACCTACTGATTCCGGTGACATTCGCTGCAACGCTGGATAAGGCCTCAAACCGTTCCACTCGGGCTTCGTCTGCGTAGTGAACGGGATTCCTTGCTTGGTCTCGTTCGGTGACAAGCGCCACCGCATGGTCGAGGTCGCTGGATATTTGCCGAGCTGCTCGCACGCCCTCAACCCAGTAGATGAGTTCTTCACGGGAAGCGCTTAGCGTTTCATCAATCGTGGTGACGGGGCCGTAGTGCGAGAAGAGCAGACGGGTGGGTTCAGCCTCAGCCATCTTCTGAAGCGACTGAAGCGTCAAATCCAGATCGAAGTCAGGCGGCGGAGTTGCCGGCCGCACCTGTGCGGTCTGCTGCACGTAGACCCCGGCTGCATCACCCGTGTACAGGTCGCCGGTTTCCGAGTCGACCAAGCCGATGTGATGCGATGCGTGCCCGGGGTTGTGGAAGGCACGCAACTGACGCCCGTTTCCAAGGTCGACGGACCCGATATCCCCGAGAGCCACGACGCGTCTGGCTTCGGTGGGCTTGAGGTCGCCGAAGAGTCGGTCCATTTGCGTACCGAAGACCATCCGGGCGCTGGCGACGAGCCTGGCAGGATCGATGAGGTGCCGTGCCCCCCTCTCGTGAACCACCACCGTCGCATTCGGATAGGCGCGAGCGATGTCCCCCACACCTCCGGCATGGTCAAGGTGAATGTGCGTCACGACGATGGTCGCCAGATCCTCCGCGCCGACTCCCAGTGACGCGAGGCTCTCAATGACGACGGGTGCTGAAAGAGCAGTACCCGTCTCAATCAGGCAAGGCTTGCTTCCTCTGATCAAGTAACTCGCAGTGATCCCCTCGTAACCGCCCATCTGCGTATCTATGAGGTGAACATCTGACCCCAGGTCCTGAATCTCAACCGGCCTCGACTCGTATTGATCCACAGGAGGATTCTGGCGTGGGCCCTGGTCCACAGCAAGAATGTTGGTGATTGGTCTCGGAGACAGGCCGTTGGAGTGTGTGGCCGTGACATCGAATACAGCCTCCTCGATCGAGCCCGTGAACGCGGTGCACCTGGTTGGTCGTCTCAGTGCACACGTCCAGGTTCGAATCCTGCCCAGCGGCGACCAGTTGACGTCCTTCTCGGTGATTGTCGATCGACCAGCCCGAGATCGACGTGGATCGACGACTGTCGACACAATCAATTGCCTCACGATTCGGCCGCGGATCAGTGCCAAGGTGCAGGGCCTGGATCCAGGTGCGTTGATCGAGGTCTGGGGCAGCCTTCGTAGAAGATTCTGGCGCACCAGTGCGGGCCTGGGCAGTTCGACTGAGGTCGATGTCACCCGGATCGTCCGGGTGCGGCCGTGAAGTATTCGTCCCGCAGGGGTAGCGAGTTGCTGACAGTCGGATCGTCGGCGCGCACGACAGTCGTCGGCATCGTGGGAGAATCCCGCATGGCCGATATGGATGCAGGCGCTGCTGGCGACCCTGAAGGCCAGCCCTATGACTGGTATCGCCGGGCGCTCACCTTGCTCGAAGGTGGGAACGCGGACGCGGCGTCTCAGCTTCTCGAGCGCTTGCTGGTGTCCGATCCGACGTCCCTGTGCGCACTCGAGGCCTATGCCCGAGCCCTCTTCGATGCCAGGCGGTACGGCCCGGCAGCCGAGGCCTTCGCCAGAATCTTGGACCGCGCACCTGATGACGACTACGCGCACTTTGGGCTGGGCATGTCCCTGTGGCACGTTCAGGAGTTCGTGCAGGCACGTGACGAGCTGGCCATGGCATTCGTCATGCGACCGTCCCGGCCCGAGTACGGGAAAGCCCTCGCCCAAGTGAAGGCAACCTTGCGTTCGCGAATAGCCGGGAATCTGCCTCTCAACGGTCCCGTGCAAGCCTCCTTTCCGGCCGCGCCTGACTCGCCGCGGCCCGTCGATTCGTCGTCGCCATGACATGGCTCGCAGAGCAACACGATGTGTTGCTGCTTGACCTCGATGGGGTGGTGTACGTCGGTGCAGCTCCCGTTCCTTGGGCTGTTGAGGGGATACGCAGCGCGGCCGAGCAAGGTGTGAGATCGATGTACGTCACCAACAATGCCTCACGGACTCCCCATGATGTTGCTGAGCACCTGCGAACATTCGGTCTGGACGTCGAACCGGCGGACGTCGTCACGTCAGCAATGGCGGGCGCATCCCTGCTTTCCGAGCGCGTTCCCGTGGGGCCCGTCCTTGCCGTCGGAGGAGAGGGCGTGTCGTGGGCGCTTCGTGACAAGGGCTTTGTGCCTACCGCCGACTTCGATGGGGACACAGTGGCGGTGTTGCAGGGCTATGGGCCGACTGTCGGCTGGCGGGATCTTGCCGAAGCGACTTTCGCGGTGCGAGCCGGGCTTCCGTGGATAGCGACGAATCTGGACTTCACCTTCCCAACCGCCCGCGGACCGGCTCCGGGAAACGGCTCCCTCGTACGATTGGTGGCCGACGTCGCAGGCAGGCAGCCCGACGCGATAGCCGGCAAGCCTCAACCGGCGCTGCTTCAAGAAGCTATCCGTCGGTCGGATGCCCAACGGCCTCTCATGATTGGCGACCGGCTCGATACCGACATAGCGGGTGGGTCGCGCCTTGGCATCCCAACTTTGCTCGTACTGACCGGCATTGCAGACCTGGCCCAGGGACGCGCCGCCCAGGGCGATGAGTGCCCTACCCACGTGGCTGAGGATCTGCGTTGGCTGATGCCCGAGTTCAAGGGAAGCCCCTCGCTGCTCGACTCACGGTAGCGTGTCGCAAGGACCGGACGCCGGGGGCGTCTTTGACTGATGACGAAGGAGAAGACCATGCTGGAGGACCTGCGCGGATACATCCAGATGGCTAGTGGTTTGACAGAGGTCACCGCGGCAAAGGCACGGGACGTGGCCATGTCCCTGGTGAATCAGGGGCTTTCCCTGACCACCAAGGCTCCCGATGTGGTGGGTCAAGTCCAGGAGATGGCCGATGACCTCGTGTCGACGAGCAAGACAAACCGGGAGATGCTCATCGGACTGATCCGAACAGAGGTTGATAGAGCCGTCGGTCGCATGGGGTTCGTCCGCGAAGACGAACTTGCTGCATTGCGCCGCCGCGTTGAGCACCTCGAGGAATCGTCTGCGAGTTCATCGCCTTCGGATAATCGGGCCAAGCGTCCCGAGAAGGCCCCAACGGAGCAGTCGAGCGAGCAGGTGTCCGCGAAGCCAGCCGCGAAGCCGGCCGCTAAGAAGAAGAAGGTAGTCGTGCCGAGTGAGTCTGCAGGCGGCTCGTGACGACGGAAGGCATGCCGCCCTCCGTCATCGAACAAGCTTCACAGGAAGATGCCGCGAACACGGCTGAAGGGGATGGCATGAGCGAACGTGGCGGGCGGGACGGTCTGTTCCCTGAGAGTGCACCCGATACCTACCTTTCGCTGGACGGCGATCGAATTGTCGTCCTCGAAGGAGATGCCAAGGAACTCGAATTGCCTGTCTGGGAGCCGACTGGGGATCCAGAGGTCGATGCGGCACTCAATGACCTTGATCGACTTCACGAGTTGGATACGGCAGAGCATGCCCCGGTATTTGACGCCATTCATCGGCGACTTCATGGTCGGCTCTCGGGCCTGAGCTCCATCTCCTAGTGGCCCGAAGGTAAACCTTGATGGCCCGACGAAGACTTGACGCTGAACTGGCGCGCCGCGGGTTGGCGCGCTCGCGCGAGCAAGCTCAGGGGCTCATCGAATCGGGATCGGTGATGGTTCGGGGGGTAGTTGCCACGAAAGCGGCAACCCGGGTTGACCCCGCTGAGCCGATAGAAATCCATGAAGCTCAGCAGTCCTATGTCTCTCGCGGGGCACACAAACTCATTGGGGCGCTCGAAGCGTTTCCCGCGGTACACGTGAACGGCCGGGATGCGATGGATGCTGGGGCGTCCACCGGGGGTTTCACGCAAGTCCTAGTGGAGCGAGGCGCGAACCGCGTACTGGCAGTGGATGTCGGATATGGCCAACTCGCCTGGTCGGTGCGTGAGGATCCCCGGGTCGTGTCCCTCGAGCGGACGAACGTGAGGTTCCTGACGGAGGAGGACGTTCCTTGGCTTTCCGCCTTGGTCGTGGCTGACTTGTCGTTCATCTCGCTTACAACAGTTCTACCTGCACTTATCCGTTGTTCCGCAGCTCGCGCTGATTTCCTGCTGATGGTGAAGCCGCAGTTCGAGGTGGGTCGTTCCCTCGTTGGAGATGGCGTAATTCGAGATCCGGAAGTCCGAGGGCGTGCGGTTCGCACCGTGGCTGAGGCGGCACTGACAGCCGGGCTAGCCGTGCGAGGCGTGTCGGCGAGCCCGCTTCCGGGTCCGCGCGGGAACGTTGAGTACTTTCTGTGGTTGCACAAGGATGCCGAGGGGCTTGACGGTGACGGTATCCGTTTGA
>JAULZL010000208.1:0-3053 GCA_032117355.1 Candidatus Nanopelagicales bacterium | reverse complement strand
GCCGTCCGGCGGATCTGCTACGAGCTGCCGATCGTGGGGATGGACGTGGTCGAGGTTTCTCCGCCCTATGACCACGCTGATATCACCGCCATGCTCGGCAACCGCGTTGTGCTGGAGGCGCTATCGGCCCTAGCCCGTCGTCGCAAGGACGATCGCGAAGGCACCGCCTGGGATCCCCGCCAGCCCCTGTTGGCCGATCGCATCCCCGGCGAGTAGCCCACCCCCTCTCACCGCTTGTGTCCCAGCCCCTCCCGCCGTTTGTCCCACCCCACTTCTGCCGTTTGTCCCGGTATCCGGCACAAACGGGAGAAGTGGGGGCAATCGGGGCGCTGTTCTGCCGCTTGTCGCGGTATCCGGCACAAACGGTCGAAGGGGTGAGGAGAAGAGGTAGGGCAGGGAAGCGGGCTGGGCGAGGTGGCTATGCGAGCGGGCTAGGGTCGTCGCGTGAGACGAGTGGTCATCCTGGGCAGTACCGGATCCATTGGCACCCAAGCTCTGGACGTCATCGCCCGCAATCCCGATCGCTTCCGGGTCGTAGGTCTAGCCGCCGGCGGGTCCGATGTCGATGCCCTGGCCCGGCAGGCCCTGGACTGTGGCGCCGAAGCCGTCGCGGTGGCCCGGGCGACCGCCGCTCAGGATCTGCAGCTCGCCTTCTACGCGGAAGCCTCCCGGCGGGGCTATGCCCAGGGCTCTTTCTCGGTCCCGGCGATCCTTGCCGGCCCGCAGGCCGCCGGTGAGTTGGCCGAATGGCCCTGTGATGTCGTCCTCAACGGCCTGGCCGGCGCGGCCGGACTCGTCCCAACCCTGCGTGCCCTCAAGGCGGGCCACCTCCTTGCCCTGGCCAACAAGGAGTCCCTCATCATCGGTGGTGACCTGGTCAAGGCAATCGCCGCACCGGGCCAGATCGTGCCGGTCGACTCCGAACACTCCGCATTGGCCCAGGCGTTGCGCGGCGGCACATCCGAAGAGGTTCGCCGACTCGTGCTCACGGCATCGGGCGGACCATTCCGCGGCTGGTCAGCTGAGGCCCTGCAGGACGTTACTCCCGAGCAGGCGCTGAAGCACCCCACCTGGACGATGGGCCCGCTGGTGACAATCAACTCCGCGACCCTGATGAACAAGGGCCTGGAGGTCATCGAGGCACACCTGCTCTTCGACCTGCCCTTCGATCGCATCGACGTGGTCGTTCACCCGCAGTCGGTCGTCCACTCCATGGTCGAGTTCACCGATGGATCAACCCTGGCCCAGGCCAGCCCGCCAGATATGCGACTGCCGATCGCTCTTGGCCTTTCCTGGCCGGAGCGGGTTCCGGATGCGGCCCCCGGCTGTGACTGGAGCCAGGCTGCGACGTGGGAGTTCTTCCCGCTGGATGACCGGTCCTTTCCTGCCGTGGGCCTGGCGCGGCGAGCCGGTTCAGCGGGGGGGACGGCGCCAGCGGTGTTCAACGGGGCCGATGAAGCGTGCGTGACGGCTTTCCTCGAGGGCCGCATTGCATTCCCTGAAATCGTGCGTACCGTGGAGCAGGTCTTGGACGAGCACCTCGCCGGTGGCGACGGCCGAGAAGGCTCGGCCTGGTCATCGGGGAACGATCTGGATCTTGATGGCGTCCTATCCGCGGACGCTTGGTCGCGTACGCGTGCTGTCGAACTAGCGGAAGGAGCAGGCTGATGCTTGAGTTCGTCGGCATCCTGATCTTCGCCCTGCTCATCGCCGGGTCGATTGCCCTGCACGAACTCGGCCACCTCATCCCGGCCAAGCGTTTCGGCGTGAAGGTCACCGAGTACATGATCGGCTTCGGCCCGACCCTCTGGTCGCGTCGACGGGGGGAGACCGACTACGGGCTGAAGGCAATCCCGCTCGGCGGATATATCCGGATGATCGGGATGCTGCCGCCGTCCAAGGACGATCCGGAGGGCACCGCCCGGACGATGACGACCGGCCGGTTCGCGGCGATGGTGGACGATGCCCGCCGGCACTCCCTCGAGGAGATCGGCCCGGGGGACGAGAACCGGGTGTTCTATCGACTGCCGGTGCACCGGCGCATCATCATCATGCTGGGCGGGCCGGTGATGAACCTGCTGCTCGCATTCGTCCTGTTCTCGATCGTCCTGGTTGGAATCGGACTGCCGCAGCCCACCTTGCAGATCGCAGCGATCGTCCCCTGCACCCCCACCATGGAGCAGCCGACGGGCACCACCCTGCCGTCGGGCAGCTGCCCGACGGGCACAAGTCAATCGCCCGCGGTGGCAGCGGGACTTGAAGAGTCCGATGTCATCCTGGCGGTCGATGGCCGCTCGGTCGCCCAGTGGGACGAAGTCACGACCTGGATCCGCGATCACGGCGGCGACCAAGCGACCGTGACGATCGATCGAGGCGGATCGGCTATCGACATCCCGGTCGACATCGCCGTGATCGACAGGCCGGTGGTCGACGAGTCCGGGAACCTCACCGCAGAGACCGTGCGGACGGGATTCATCGGGGTGCGACCGCAGTTCGAGTACGTTTCGGCCGGATGGTCCTCCGTCCCCTCGTACATGTGGGACATCACCGTCAGATCGGTGGAGGGCTTGATCTCCCTGCCGGTCCGGCTCTATGAACTCGTGTCGGAGACACTGATCGGCGGAGGGGAGCGGGCCATGGATGGCCCGGTCAGCGTGGTTGGCGTCAGCCGACTCGGAGGCGAGATCGCTGCGATGGACGAGCCATTCGAGGCGAAGGCCGCAACCTTCCTGGGCCTGGCGGCCTCGCTGAACCTGTTCTTGTTCCTGTTCAACCTGCTCCCGATCCTGCCCCTCGACGGCGGGCATGTCGCAGGCGCCCTGTACGAAGCCCTGCGCCGCGCGGTTGCCAGGATTCGTGGCAAGCCGGACCCTGGCCCGGTCGACGTGGCGCGGCTGCTGCCGGTGGCATACGTCGTGGCGGTGCTTCTCATCGCCATGGGTGTCATCGTGATCTGGGCCGATCTGGTCAAGCCCATCTCGCTCGGCTGAGCCTGCCAGCGGCATCGCCCCAGCCCGCGAGGAGCGGAAATGCCCAGGCCCGCAATAATGACG
>JAULZL010000207.1:0-3881 GCA_032117355.1 Candidatus Nanopelagicales bacterium | reverse complement strand
GGCCCGATGCACCGTTACTGCTCACCGATCGCCGCTCCAACCGTGAACAGCTTCGTCAGGATGCGCCGGTTTCCTCAGCCGTCCACGTCATCGACACGGCGAGCCTGGATTCGCTCCCCCAGGACCTCACCCGGGCTCTGGAGCAGGATCCGCTCCGTGCTGCTCGGCTAGAGATGCGGGAGTTCTACTTCGATGGCATCGCCCCCGGCGAGAGCACAACCCGGTTCTGGTCAGCGGTGGACACGGCCATCCAGGATCATGATCGGGCACTGCAAGACTTGAAGCGCGTACGAACCACCACCGACCCCAGTTCGGTTGAAGCACGGGAGGGCTCATGAGCATCCAGGCGGTCATCCTCGCCGCTGGCATGGGGACGCGGTTGGGTCGGCCGTGGCCCAAGCCGCTCACCCCACTGGCGGACGGGCGCACCATCATGCGCCAGCAAATGGACAACCTCGCCAAGGCTTTCGGCGAGGACCTCCGCGTGCTGACTGTCGTCGGGTTCAAGCTTGAACTGATCCTCGAGGCATTCCCGGACGTCGCCTACGTGTACAACGAGAACTACGACCGGACGAACACCAACCGCAGCCTTCTCAAGGCACTTCGCGTCGCTCCTGACGGCGGAGTCCTGTGGATGAATGGGGATGTGGTGTTCGACCCAGCCCTTCTCCTGCGCGCCCAGCAACTCATGGAGGCTGGCACCTCCTTCATCTGCGTGAACACCTCCGCGGTCGGCGAGGAAGAGGTGAAGTACACCGTGGACTCGATGGGCAATGTGGCACTGCTGTCGAAGCAGGTCGTCGACCCCCTCGGCGAGGCGGTGGGCATCAACTACGTCTCTCAGGCGGATCGTGCCTCGTTGATCCGCGGCCTCGAGGAGTGCGATGACTCCGATTACTTCGAGCGCGGGATCGAGATCATGATCGAGCGCTCCGGCGTAGCGGTCGTCCCGCTGGACATCACGGACCTCTTCGCTGTCGAGGTGGACTTCGAGGAAGACCTCTCACGGGCAAACCGGCACCTTTAGACAACCCTTTTAGGCAACCCTTTTCACTTCAAGCAACCCTTTCACCCAAGCCCGCTAGCGCTGAACGGTGGTGAAGAGCCCCTGCCACTGGTCCAGGATCTGATCGAGCTTCAGCCGACGGACGCTTTGCCGGCCGGCGGCTCCGATCCGGGCGCGAGCACGTACCGATTCGACAAGATCCGTGATCCGGTCGGCCAGGTCGCTTGGATTCCCGCGTTCGGCAAGGATCCCGGTTTCGCCGTCCTTGATGAGGGCGCGCACCCCCGGGGAGCAATCACTCGCGACACAGGCCAGGCCACAGGCCAGTGCCTCGGCAAGTACCAGCGGAAAGCCCTCGACCAGCGAGGGAAGGACAAGCACGTCGCTTGATTGCAGGACGGCAGCAGGGTCGGACGTCGTCCCGAGGATGCTCACGCTCGCGATCCCATCAGCGGCCGAGCGTACGCGTGCATCATCCGGCCCAGATCCGACCAACTGCAGCCGCCATCCCGCGAAGGATTCCGGCCGGCGTTCAACAGCAAGGCGCCAGGCCCGCAGCAGGATTTCGGGCCCCTTTTCGGGAGAGAACCGGCCGAGATACGTGACCGTCCCGACGGAAGGCAGAGCAACCGGGGAGGTGGCCTGCGCCATGTGGAGCTCTGCTGTTCGCGCCGCTGGTTCCTCGGGCAACTTCGCTGGGTCTTCGGGCCAAAAGGCGAGTGGATTCTCGATCCAGCCGGTGTTCGCAAACCCCGCTGCTGCGAACAGGCGGGCATCCTCCTGTGTCAGGGACAGGAAGGAATCGATGTCCCGATAGACACGCATGGCCCGGGCCAGATCGCGACCGCGCGCAGCCGCCTCGAAGGAGGAGTGGTACTGCCCGATCACGCGCCAGGCTTGCGGACGTGATCGGGAACCCAGATCGCACTGGGCAAGGTGCTCCATTGCCCACAGCTGGGCGGTGATGACGATGCCTGGAGGACCGCTGTCGAGGATTGCCTGAAGTGCGGCCACTGCACGTCCCTCAAGGAGGGCACGCTCGCGAACATTGCGTCGCACCCGCGGATCGAGCAGCTGTCGGGCCCGGCCACCTGGACGCAGTGCGGGCACGCGGCGGGACAGGAGCCGCTCCTGTCGGTACTTCGGCTCTGACTCAAAGACATGCACCGGTGGATGCGGGACGACTCCCACGAGCGTGACGTCATGTCCACGTGTTGCCAGGCCCTGGGCAAGGACGTGCACGACGCGCTGAGCGCCACCCACCTCATCGATGTTGTTCGCTAGGAGAACGATCCGCGGCAGGTCAGTCACGGGCGCGGTCCTGTCGAATCAGCGCCCGGCTGCGCGGCTTGATCGACCCCCGGCCGTGGCAAGGGCTCCTGCCGAGGGCGCGAGCGACCAGTGATGAGTGCCACCAGTGCCCGATCTGCCCCGTGGCCATCGGCCTCCCCGGCGGCTGCGGCAAGGGCCGCTGATCGCTTCGAGTACTGCGGCATGACGAGCATCCCCTCGTCCAGAAACTCCATCAAGGCAGCAACCAAGGTAGCCGTCGTTTCGACCATCGGGCCGGGCCCAACATCACGCAGGTCAACCGCCGCACCCGACTCACGGCGCACTCGATCGAAGCCCGGCTTCCAGAACACGAACGGTCGTTGCAGCCGGGCGAAGTCCAGCGTCCACGTCGAGAAGTCAGTCACCAGCAGGTCTGCGGCCGCCAAGTGGTCGGCCCGACCGTCGACCTGTGTCACGTCGCGAGCGGAAAACCGACTCGCCCCGGGGATGGAAACGCGCTGCCCGTCGTCGCTAGCCAGGAGGAAGTAGGCGCGCTGGCCGACTGCCGCGGTCACAGCCGAGAGGTCGAAGGGGAGGTCGCGGTGGCTCATCGCGAACAGAATCACCGGTCGATCCCCAGGAAGGGCGAGTCGCTCCCGCAGGCCCCGGTCCCGACTGGACCGCGCTACGGCGTCACCGAAGGGCGTTGTGGCCGGGATGAGGTCCCCGCGGAACCCGACCTGCCGGGGAACCGACTCGGTGAACTGCGCGGACGGACTCAGCAGCAGATCCCAGCGGCCGACGCCCTGCGGTCGTCGCTGGGAACGCGGGAGGAGCGGCCAGTCGTGCCGAGCACTACCGACGCTCGCAATCGGCATCCCCCGCCAGGTCTGGAGTGACCGGTTGCGAGGATGCTTGCGTATCGCTTGCATCATCCCCGAGTCATCCACCCACCACCGTGCTCGGGCAACAGTCCACCGGTGCCGGACGGTGTCACGCCGCAGTCTTGCGGCCCACGGAGGGAACCGCTCCCCCTCTGTTGCCACACTCCATGCTTGCCGGATGTCCGGCGAGGTGCGTGCCATAACCTCGCTGATGGCACGAGGGTGGCCGTCGAAGGCTCGACCTGACATTGACTCGAAGACTGCCACCCGGTTCGGCGGTAGGTGCACCGCGAGCCAAGCCGTAATGGTCAGCAGTCGGCGATGGGCCACCCGGAGGACTCCTGCCACCGGCCCGGGTCGCTGTCGTCGGACATGCCAGGTGACCCCCGAATGACGCCCCGGCGCCGACCGAGCAACCCATTCGACGACCCCAAAGTCACCGGGTGCAAAACGGGCAACGACGCCATGGCCCAGGTGCGCGGTCAACTTCGGCACCTCGCGGGCCAGCAACCGGACCGGCATGGCATTGAAATGACCGTCGATCATCACCTGCAAGGCAAGGGTCCCGCGCGTACCGAGATCCACCGCCGGATCCACGCGCCACTCCCAGCGGCCCTCCGCCCGCCAATGGAAGGTGCCCGGACGACCTTCGTCGGTGCCAGCCACGGGTTCGACGAGTTCTCCACTGCCTGGAATCGCGCACCACACGCGGCCACTGG
>JAULZL010000206.1:0-4536 GCA_032117355.1 Candidatus Nanopelagicales bacterium | reverse complement strand
CGAGTTCGTCCGCCACAAGGCGCTGGATGCGATTGGCGATCTCGCCCTCGCTGGCGCGCCGCTCCTGGCCGCCTATCGTTCGGTCTGCGGCGGCCACAAGCTCAACCACGCGGTGCTCTCAGCCTTGCTCGCCGACCGTTCCGCCTGGATGATGGTGGAGGCGCGCGAGCCGCGCCGGCTGCGCGGCCATGCGGAGCTGCCGGCAGGGTGCCTCGCGCCTGCGTTCGGACCCGCTGTTTCCTGAGCCAGGCGCAGTCGATCCGGGGCCGCCACATTGCCGGCCGATTGTCGCGCTTACTATACGTGCTGGCGTCCGGCAGCCTTGCGGCCGGAACCATGGCGCGCCTATCGGCCGGGCGGGGCTTCTGGGGGTTGACGGGCTTGATCCGAACGCATTCACCGGGCGAGTATTTCCGCACCGTGGCACGTTGGGGCATCGAAGCCGCCCAGGCGCTCAGCTACGCCCACAGAAACGGGGTGCTGCACCGCGACATCAAGCCCGCGAACATCCTCATCGACCACCATGGCAGGGCCAAACTTGCCGACTTCGGGATCTCGGGGCAGGCATCGGATAGCGGGGCGATGCCCAGCCCGTTCGGCACGCTCCGCTACATGAGCCCCGAGCAGGTGGCGGGCCGGAAGGTCGGCATCCCTTCCGACATCTACAGCCTCGGCGTTGTCCTGTACGAAACCCTGACGGGGCGTGTCCCGAATCCGTCTCGTGGGTCGGACTGGCTGGCATCCATCCCCCGGGGCTTGCGGGGTATCTGCGGAAAGGCACTCGATCCTCGTCCTGAGAGGCGACAGGCGTCGGTGGGGCAGCTCGCTTCTGAACTCCGCGGAGTCGCGATCAAGCGTCGAGCCCGCAGGATCGCGGTCGTCATCGCGGCCCTGTCGCTTGTCGCCATGGCCATCGGCCTGCTGCTCGCCCCCGGTTCCCGCCGAAGCATCAGCCTGTGGTGGAAGAGCCTGAAGGGCTATCCCGTGGCACGGATCCCCGTCGTGGGCTTCGGCGATCGCCAGTTCCTCTCCGGAACGCTGCCCGTCGCCTGGGCAAGGGAAGGCGTGATGGCCGAGATCAAGGAGCCAGGAATCGTCGCATTCGAGCCATTGGATCAGTCGGCGTTCGTTCTCGATATCGAGGTCGAGAGCCGCAACCCGAAGGGGCAGGTCAGGATGGTCGTGGGAGAACCGCGAACACCCATGCAGCTCTGGCTGGGCTATCGCTCTCCCTCCGACGAGCTCGAGGCACGCATCCCCTGCAGGCTGATCCGCTACACCGAGGGAGCGAAGTCCTGGTTCCAGAGTCGGTTCCTCCCGGCGGGAGAGCGGGAACGGCTGCAGCTCGTCGTGGTTGACGACCTGCGGTTCCTTCTGCGGGACGAGAAGGTCATCTGCGACATGACGAGCGACAGCACCGACTGTCTCATCCAGGTCATCGGTGATGGCCCCGTCGATGCCACTTTCCACAGCCTCGCCATTCGCCCCCTAACCCCCGACGACACGAAACGCGTGGGCTGCGAGTTCCCCGTTCGACTTCAGGACTGCGATGTCGCCACGACGAAGAAGCGGCTCGAGAGCCAGAAGGATTCCGAGGCTCACGACACGCCTGTCGTGGGAGCAAACTACTGCCTGGAGGATCCGTGGCTGCCAATGAGGTGGATTGCTCCCGGCGAGTTCACCATGGGCTCCCCAAAGAGCCCAAATCGTCTGCAAGGGGCCGGGTGGGAGCGGGTGAAGATCTCGAAGGGCTACTGGATCGGCCAGTACGAATTGACCCAAGAGCAGTGGCAAGCGGTGATGAAGTCCAATCCGAGCCGCGTCACGGGATCACCCTATCTCCCCGTGAACTACATCTCCTGGTCGGACGCCTGCTCGTTCTGCCGAAGCCTGACGGAACACGAGCGGGAGAAGCAACGATGTCCTGAGGGCTACGAGTACCGCCTGCCGACCGAAGCCGAGTGGGAGTATGCGTGCGGGGCGGGCGATTACTCGCCTGCACCCCGCACCTACAACGGTGGTCTCGAGCAGTCGCAGACGCATCTTCAGGAGGTTGGCTTCTCCAAACCGAATGCGTGGGGTCTCTACGAGATGAAGTCCGTTCTCCCGGTAGACACTTCAAATGTCGGCGAATGGTGCCTCGACAAGTGGGTGATGTACACGAAAAATGAGGGTGCGGTCACGGTCGATCGCTTCCACGCCGGCACAGCAGGCCTCGATAGATTCGTCGTGCGTGGTGCGAGGGAGGGGCGAGACGAGTTATTTCCAAACACGCAGACGCGGCTCTGTCGTGAAGACTACCGTGGCGGATTTCGTGGGCTGCGGGTCGTCCTGGGGCAGATCATGAAGACGAGCGTCGCGGAGTCGATTGAATGATCTCCAAGACATGGCCTATCGTGACCCTCCTGCTCGGCAGGCTCCTGGCTCACTCCGCTGTCGCCCAAAACGCTCCCTTCGTCCGCGATGTCTCACGCGGCCCAACGGTTAGCGGAAGCAGCACGCCCTCGCCACGCTGAACTACAACAAGACGCTCGAGAAGGCTGTCCAGGCACACGCCGCGACCATTTTATGCACCCGCCCCCCCGCGAGCTCGTGGCGAGTCTCTCTCAGCCTAGCCTTGGAGCCTCGTGGCCTGACAGGAGAACCACCCATGCCAGGACGAATCCTCTGCTCCGATTCCGAGGCCGAAGAACGCGGGTTCATTGGCCACGAATGCCAACGCCGTCGGGCGGTGCTGCGGGAGAGTCTCGAGGCCTTCGCAGGAGCCGACACCTGGCATCGGCTCGCGGCTCGCAACCTCGCACGCTGGCGTGAGGGAGCCACCGAGTCGCCCAATGCCCTTCGCGTGGAGATCCTGCCTGGCGACTGGGGCGAGGTCACCCGCTCCCTCACGGAGAAGTACGGCGAGTGCTTCGCCGTCCTCAACATGGCCAACGCCCATGTCCCTGGCGGGGCGTATGTGGAGGGGGCGGTCGCCCAGGAAGAGAACATGTTTCGTCGTACCGACTGCCACTTCCATGTCGACCACGACGAATACGACCCGACCACAGACCGCTATCGACGCGACACGACCCGCCTCCTGCTCGCCCAGGACGGTCGGGTGTATCTGGACGCACGGAGGCCACGGTTCTGCATCCGCGGCCCCGAGGATCGTTCACGCCCAGACCTGGGGTATGCCTGGCTGGCAGAAGAAGAAGTATTCCCCTTCTACGAACTGCGGGCGTCGGCTCAAGACCTGCGGGGCGGGAAGGCGTTCAGCGAGGAGGAGGCACGCCGCCGAATCATCGCCCAGTTCGACACCCTCGAGGCTCACCAGGTGAGGCATGTGGTGTTCGGGGCATTCGGATGCGGTACCTTCAGGAACCCAGCCGACCGAGTGGCCGCGATCTACCGCGACGAGATCCGTAAACGCGGGTCAGGTTTCAGTGTCATCGCGTTCGCGATCTTCCACGCGGGCTACGGCTCCAACAACTATCCGATCTTTGCGGAGACCATCGGGGGAATGGAGGCGTGACGGATCGAGGGAGTCCACCCGAGGGGCTGGGAGGGCGAAGGACTACACCCGTTCGTGGTAGAATCAGGGCAAGGAGATCGAACCATGACGACCGTGACGATCCAGCAGGCACAGTCCACGCTGTCGGAACTCATCCACCGTCTATCGCCAGGTGACGAGGTCGTGATCACCGAGAATGATCGCCCCGTGGCCCGCCTCGTTCCTACACCTGAAACCCACAAGAAGTCGCCCCGCCAGTTGGGAACGATGAAAGGCTCCGTGCTGTACATGGCTCCCGACTTCGATGCCCCGCTTGAGGACTTCAGGGAGTGCATGGAATGAGGCATCTCCTCGATGCTCACTCCCTGATCTGGGCCTTGGACGATCCCAGCAAACTCGGGAAACAGGCCATCGCCGTGCTGAAAGATCCAGCGAATGAACTGGTCGTCAGCATTGGCACGGTCTGGGAACTGTCGATCAAAACGGGTCTCAACAAACTGTCGCTTTCACTGCCGTATCGCCAGTGGATTGAGAGAGCCTTGGCCGATCTTGGCCTCGCAATGTCACCGATCACGCTTGCCTTCGCGGAAAAGCAAATGGCTCTGCCTTTCCACCACCGCGATCCCTTCGACCGACTCTTGGTGGCTCAATGTCTCGTCGAGTCCATTCCGATCGTGAGTGCGGATTCCGTGTTCGACCAATACGGCGTCTCCCGCGTCTGCGGTTGAGTTGACGATCCTCACCGACCCATCCGATGGGCTCCGATGGCATGGGGTGGGATGGGTGCGGTTCGCGTGGGCCTAGGCCCATAGAAGTGCTTCTCGGACGGTTATGAGTCCGTTATCGGACATCGGCCGACGGAGTCGGGCGTTGGCCGAGGCACGATGTTTCATTCGGGAAAAACGCACAAACGCACCAAGGAGATAGGGTGCGATATGATCAGTTTTCGAGGGACTCAAAATCCGTTGCCCGCAAGTGCGTGTGGGTTCAAGTCCCACCTCCGGCATTGCGAATACCACGGGAAAGAAATGGGTTTGTGATCA
>JAULZL010000205.1:0-11659 GCA_032117355.1 Candidatus Nanopelagicales bacterium | reverse complement strand
CGACTGTAGTCCAAGTCGAGGACGACATGACGTCGCTCGCGAAGGCGCATCCAGGTGAGCATGGAGTCGGCAGTCGGCCGCTGAGCCAGTGCGCAACCACTCGTCCACAACACACCACAATCCGCGACATCCGACGACGGCACCGCATCAGCAGCAAGGCGGGTATCGGGCGCGTCACCATCGCGATAGAAGCAGATGGCCGGCTCCTCGGGTGGGTCGAGCGAGGCGAGCACCAGCGGGGTCCGACCCGAATCCATCACGCGAACGAATGAGGTATCAACACCGAACCCATCAAGGCGAGCAAGCGCGTATTCGCCGAGGCCGTCGCGCCCCACCCCGGTGACGAGTGCCGACCGCAATCCCAGTCGCGCTGCGGCCACCGCGACATTCGTCGGGCTACCACCGATCGACTTGGTGAAGGTCTGCTGCTCGGCGAATGAGGCGTTCGACTCCAAGGCATAGAGGTCGACGCTGATGCGACCGACTGCAATGACGTCGAACGGCATCGCGGGAACTCAGCCGTCCGTCAGTCTCGGGGCGACAACCGTGCGCAGGTATTCCATCGAGGCCTCGACGGAGGTCACCGGGCCCTGCCCTTCGGCAGGCATGTCACCCAGGATGGCGGTGTCCTGCTCGATGACGTACCAGCCTCGGTAGCCGGAACCTTCGAGGACTTCGACGACCTCGGCGATGGCCACGTCTCCCTGACCGAGCGGGGTGAAGAGGCCCTGCTGGACGCCCTGCATGATCGAGATCTCCCGGCTCATCAAGGCTGGAGCAAGGGACATGTTGACGTCCTTGAGGTGGACGTGCCCGACCCGATCAGCCGCTTCCTTGGCGAAGGCAACTGGGTCCTGCCCGCCGAGAGCCATATGGCCGGTGTCCAGGCACCACTTCACGTCGCATCCGTCGAGGACCCGGTTCATGTCATCCGCGGTCTCGACCATCGTCTGAACATGCGGGTGGAGGACTTGCTGGAGACCGTGCTCCGCACAGATCTCGTCGATAACGCCGAACATCTCCAGCATGTGCCGCTGCTCATCGCGGTCAAGTGGCCGCGGGATCGACCAGTTCTCGTCCAGCACAACCGCTGAGACGATCTCTGTTGCACCGGCTCGCTGGAACAGGCCGGCCACGCGTCGGGCTTCTGCGATGGCCTCCGCTCGACGAGCTGAGTCGTGGAGGACGAACGGGGTGAACCCGCCGATCAGGGTCATGTCGAATTGGCTCAACGTCTCGCGGACGGCCTCCGGAGTGTCCGGTAGGAATCCCGGCGCACCAAGCTCTGTTGCGGGCAGACCGAGTGCCGACATCTCACTGAGGACCCGGGGGGTAGGCAGCATTGCTCCCCATCCCGGGACTTCGCAGATACCCCAGGAGATCGGCGCGGAGGCGATTCGACCAAGAAAGTCAGACATCTTTCCCCAAACTGTTGGAACGTTCCAATGATCGTGCCACACTGCATTCCCAACCGCAAGGGTTCTCGCGAAAGGAACCAGATGACACCCAGGGTGATGTTGATCGGCGCTGGGCGCATGGGGTGGATCCGCGCGGAGGATCTCGCGCCCCTCGCCGGTGAGTTGATCGTCGCCAACAGGAGCCCCGAGTCCGCCCGAGACATCGTGGCCAGCTTCGGCGGCCGGGCGATAGCACTGGACGAGATCCTCGAGCACCCGGCCGACGCCTACGTTCTAGCCACCTCAACGGCATCCCACGCCGAACTTCTCGACGCACTCATTCCGACCGGTCGGCCGATCCTCTGCGAGAAGCCGATCGCTCCATCCATGGGTGACACTGCGGCGCTCATCGCGCGAGCCCAGGAGTTTGGTACGCCCATCCACGTTGGCTTCATGCGCAGATTCGACCCGGAGATCGCGCAGGCACGCGACTCGATTGCGGACGGAACAGCCGGCATCCTCTATGCAATTCACATGGTCTCCCACGACCACCAGCCAGCGCCCCCGGAGTTCATCGCCGGTAGTGCCGGCATCTTCCAGGACCTGCACGTACACGACTTTGACCTCATCCGCTGGCTGACCGGCAGCGAGATCGAGACCGTTTACGCAACTCGGAGCGTTCGCAACTTCACCCGCTACGCCGATCACGACGACGCGGACACCAGCATGATCCATCTGGTGACCGAGTCGGGCGTGCAGGTGGCGATCTCCGGCACCCGCCACGGGCCACTCGGCCACGACGTACATATGGAGATCTTCGGCTCGCAGGACAGCATCGGTATCGGTATCGACGACCGGACCCCCCTGCACTGCCTATCAGGACGAGCCGGGTTGAACCAGGTTCCCTACCTGGGCTTTGTCGATCGCTTCCGCGAGGCCTTCCGGCGCGAAACAGCCGCGTTCATCGACATGGTGAATGGCACGCGAGGGAATCCCTGTCCGCCCGAGGCGGCGCTTGAAGCCACCCGGGTAGCCGTCGCCTGCGACAGATCCGTGAGCAGTGGGCTGCCGGTGCAGGTGAGATCCATCGCGGTCACTTCAGCCGATGACGTAGACACCAGCTCTGCTAGGGAGACGTCATGACGGGCGAGCAGGAGATCCGCATCGGCATTGCTGGATGCGGACGCATCGGCCAATTGCATGCAGCCACGATTGCCCATCAGGTCCCCGGCGCCCGAGTCTCCGCCGTATTCGATATCGACCCAGGCGCCGCGGCTCGCGTGGCGGCGAGCCTTGGGGTACCGGCGGTTGCCACCCCGGAGGAACTCGTGTCTGCTGATCTCGTTGACGCGATCGCCGTATGCTCATCAACCCAGTCCCACCTGCAGTTCGTTGAACTGGCCGCCAGGACCGGGGTTGGTGTCATGTGCGAGAAGCCGATCAGCACCTCGCTGGCCGAGGTCGATCGCGCGGTCGACCTCGTCGAGCAGTCGGGCGTGCCATTCATGGTTGGCTTCAATCGCCGATTCGATCCTGGCCACGCTGCCGTGCGCAATGCCATCACCACCGGTGAGATCGGCGAGGTACATCTCGTCCGCATCACCAGCCGGGATCCTCAGTTGCCACCACGTGCCTACCTGGAAATCAGCGGCGGGCTCTTCGTCGACATGGCCATCCACGATCTGGACATGGCTCGCTTCATCACCGGCTCGCCGGTGGTCCAGGTCTACGCCCAGGGGGCTGTTCGGTTTGATCCATCCATCATTGAGTTCGGGGACGTCGACACGGCCGTCATCGTCCTCACCCATGAAAGTGGTGCGATCACCGTCATCGACAACAGTCGCCAGGCGCCCTATGGATACGACCAGCGCGTCGAAGCACTTGGTTCCCTGGGCATGGCCCAGTCCGGCAATCGCCGGCTGAACGAGTCCGAGATCTCCACCCAATCTGGGACGGCCCTGCAGCCCCTCCAGTCCTTCTTCCTCGAGCGATATGCCGATGCTTATCAGCGCGAGTGGGTTGCCTTCACGGACTACATGCGCACCGGTGGACCTTCGCCGGTCAGCGCCCGGGATGGCCGGGCACCGGTCGTGCTCGCCCAGGCGGCCAGCGAATCCCGACTCCTCGGTGCGCCGGTGGCGGTCGATGGAGGCTAGGAAGCACCCGACTATCCGGGACGTAGCCGCGAAAGCCGGTGTGTCGAAGTCGCTGGTGTCCCTGGCCCTGCATGGATCGACCAGGGTCTCCAAGGAGAGCAGGGAGGCCATTCTCACAGCAGCGAATGACCTCGGCTATCGCCCCAACGCGGCAGCGCGAACCCTCGTCGCGCAGCGCACCCGAACCATCGGGGTGTTCGTCCTCGACCTACACAACCCGATCTCCGCGGACTTCATCGATGCCGTTCAGCAGCAGGCGCGACTGCGGGACTACCGCACGATCCTGGTGGTGGGCAGCGATGATCAGGGGTCCGAGCGGGCCGAGCTCGAGAAGTTGATGGAGTTGCGCGTCGAGGGAATGGTAATCGTCGGCCACCGCCTTCCATCCGGTGCACGCGATGTCATCGGCTCGTCATTCCCGGCCGTACTTGTGACCAGTGAGGATCGATCGATCCCCTACCTGAGTTCCATCTGCAATGACGATGTCGCGGGCGCTGGTCTGGCCGTCGATCACCTGGTGGCCCTCGGTCACCGCAGGATCGCCCATGTCACCGGCGGGGAGAATTCGGTTGCCCTCAGGCGACAGCAGGGGTACGAGGCCGCCATGCGCGCTCATAGGTTGACCGGTCAGATCAGGGTCTTTCCCGGGGCGTTCAGCGACAGCGGCGGCTACCGCGGCATGGCAGCGGCCCTCGACAGCGGCGCGGCCCCGACCGCAGTCTTCGTCTGCAGCGACTATGCGGCTGTCGGTGCGATTGCTGCAGCCGAGGAGAGAGGCCTGCGCATCCCCGAGGATGTTTCCATCGTGGGGTACGACGGCACGCGGCTAGCCGGCCTGAGGTCGGTGAGCCTGACGACCGTTGCCCAGCCGATCCAGCAACTCGGATCGCTCGCAGCCGCCATGCTGTGCGACACCTTGGATCACACGGCACGCAGCCGCAAGGCAACCCTGCTCGCCCCCGAATTGATTGTCCGCGGCTCGACCGGCCCTCCAACCACCTGACGTCTCCGCGCCACAATCCACCCGACTGTGGACCGCATCCGAGGCCTTGCGCGCTTGCGGAACCCGCCCTAAATTAGGAGGGCGCCAGCAGATTCGCCTGCCGGCGCCCCGATGTGGCATCCAAACCTCAGAGGGTCCGGATGAGCTCCACGATGGCCCTGGCGAGCTGCAGTAGTCCCACTACTGCAGCCAGCACCGCCAGGGCCATTCGCTTGCCCCGGCCATCACCCGAAACGGGATCACTCGCCACCACATCACCTCCCTCCTTGCCGAGGCCGCGCCACGGTTTACGCGGCCACGGTCGGAAGGGATGCACAGCGAACCTAGGCACTATGACCACCAGCTCGCTAGTTTCAGGGGCGCCCCTGTGGACAGCATCCGAGGTCTTGCGCAACGGCAGAACCGGGCATAAATTAAGAGGGCGCCAGCAGCCTTTGACTGCCGGCGCCCCGATGTGGCATCCAAACCTCAGAGGGTCCGGATGAGCTCCACGATGGCCCTGGCGAGCTGCAGAAGACCCACTACTGCAGCCAGCACCGCCAGGGCCATTCGCTTGCCCTGGCCATCACCCGAAACGGGATCATTCGCCACCACATCACCTCCCTTCTTGCCGAGGCCGCGCCACGGTTTACGCGGCCACGGTCGGAAGGGATGCACAGCGAACCTAGGCACCGGGGCCACCAGCCCACCAGCACCAACGACCCGCCTGTGGACAACGCCCGAGGCAGGCGAAGCGAAGGAGTTGATCGATGCGGGAGACTGTGGCGGTGAACGTCACCATTCGATCCGGTCCGTGGAGCCTGGCCACCATCGAGGCATTTCTCGATGAGACCGCTATTCCCATTCGGCTCGCGACGTCCGGTGGTGGTGGTCCAGTTGTCCAGTCGTTGTGGTTTCGCTACGAACAGGGGTCCCTGTGGTGTGCCACCCAGCGCGATTCAGTGCTTGCCCGGCGACTGGGCCGCGATGATCGAGTCGGCTGGGAGGTGTCCGGGGACGACCCGCCGTATCGGGGGGTGCGCGGGACGGGTCAGGCCACCCTGCTTCCCGAGGCAGCCCCTGTGCTGCGGCTATTGCTCGAGCGCTACGGGCAGTCGGGCACTCCGCTGGCGAATTGGCTGCTCAGTCGCACGGACAATGAGGTTGCGGTACGAATCAGAGACCTTCAGGTCACTTCGTGGGATTTCTCCCCGCGAATGACCTGAACGATGGCCGCTGCGCCCACGCACCCGTCGACCACAGAGCCCAGACGACCAGGACCGGCTGGAACAGCAGTCGAATGAACCGCGCTCCATCGGTGTCCAAGCCGAAGGCATCGGTCTGTGTCACGTACTGAGAGATGTTCCCGGGGAAGACAATGATGAAGAAGATCGCAACCACCCACCCGACTGCCTCGACCCGTCGACCGGCCATCAGGGCAATAGCCAGCACGAGTTCGATGACACCGGAGACGGTGACCACGAGGCCCGGCATGGGCATCCACTCGGGCACCTGCGCCATGAAAGCGTTGGCGCTCACGAAGTGGCCGATACCTGCGGAAAGGAGGAAAAGCGCCAGGACCCAGCGCGCCACCAGCTTGGTTATTGAACTGGCATTGCTTCCTGCGCTCATCTCAACTCCTTAACCGGGCGAGAGCAGCAGCCTATGGCGCGTCCTGCCCTGAGCGAGCAGCCGAGTTCAACAGCCCGTCCAGCATCTGCTGGGTCTCAGGGTCGACCGAGTAAATCAACGTCCCGACCATCCCACGCGTGAGCAGGACCTTGTAGACGTTTCGCACGAGCCGCGCGAACTCGTGCTCGGGCACCCGGGTCAGGCTCCTGAAGTCCGGGTCCTTGTTCTGCGATCGGATGGTCACCCAACTATCCGTTCGCCAGACGAGGTCTGGGCCGATGATGACGCCGTTCCAGTCGTATTCGAAACCCTGCGCCGTGTATACGCAACCCACCTGCGAGAAGCCTGCGGGGTCAGTTGCCCATAGAGCAGAGGGTGGCGCACCGCCGACTCCCCGATCACCCTTCAGATTCCAGGGCCGCGACCAGCCACCGATCACGACGTCGTTCACCAACGACCCGTCAGATCTCGGGTCGCTCCACGGCCAGCAGTAACCCGCGGTCATCCGCGCACCTTGGCCCAGATCACGCTTGTTCCGCAGGACCGCTTCCATCTCACTCGGGGAGGCCACGATCGAAACGCTGAAGGTTTCATCAGCAGCCCACGGGATTGGCCCACCCGGTTCGAGCCCGAGCAGACGCAGCACCCAGTGGATGTAGGCCTCACTTCCCCCGCACCGGAATTGCTCGTCCAGGCGAACCCTGCGGACCGTCAGGCCCAGGGAGCGGGCGTAGTCCTCGATGTCGGCCACCGTTCCGAGTTCCCCAGGCCGCACCACCTGGTGCTCGTCCAGCAGGAAGACCGGAACCCTCGCAGCCGAGATCAGTTCGTCGACCTGCGGTCGGTCCTTGCGAAGGGCCGCCTTGGTATAGCGGTTGACTGAGGTTTCCCGGATGCGGTGAGCCTCATCGAGAATCAGGACGTCCAGGCCATTGCGCTGCGCCTCCATGAACGAATTGAAGTACTTGAAGAGGTTCTTGGTCCGCGGAGATCCCTTTCCGGCCACCGCCCTCATCGTCTGAGTGAACGAGCGCGACCCGGTTGCGTGCAGGGTGCTGATCCCGCGCCGGGCCAATTCACCGAGGAGGGACAACGCGATGACGCTCTTGCCGCTCCCCGGCCCACCGGTGACGATCACCACCGACTTGTGATCCCCCTGCTGCGCCTGCGCAACCTCATGGAGGACGAGGTCGAAGGCCAGCCTCTGCTCGGCGATGAGAACGAACTGCTCCCTGCTCCTGATCTCGTCCGCAGCGACGGATAGCAACTGCCGACTCGGGCCCGCCTTGAGCGAGAGCAATTCGTCCGCGGCCTCGACCCCGGGCACGTCTCGGTCCAGCAACGAAGCAAGGAACTCGAAGAATCCTGCCTTTCGCTCCCCGGTGAACATCCTCATGCCTGCCGACTGCGGTACCTGCCAGAGGTCGCTGATCCCGTGGTCGGTCGCATTGTGCAGGTAGGCGACTCCTGCGATCGCGTCTTCGCGATTGCCAAGACCCGGGAGAAAGTCGAGCATGTATTCGCGATAGCCAGCCACCTGAACGAGCGGATGCAGAACGGGATGGCGCCCATAGGCGTCCACGAGAACCAGGCTTGGGTCCTCCTCAAAAGCCTCGGCACGATGCCACTGCTTCAACTCGACGACGACATAGGACGCGAGACCAGTAGCCGGGTGCCGACCGGCAAGGACGGCATCGACCCGCTTGCTGGTGAGTGGCAGTTGATGCTCGACCAGCACCTCGATATTCGAGAACCCGGCGCATACCAGGTCATTCGCCAGCACGGGCAGCGACGCATTCCAGGATCGGACCTCGCCATCGGACGGGCGGCGCCCGGTGGATGCAAGCATGCTGGCCATCATCTGCTCCACTGCGCTCTGCGCTTCGAACAACGAGCGCAGGCCCGATACCGATTGACGAAGCAGGACCACCGATTTCCCCCAGGCAGCACGAAATGACTCGTGCGGATGGGGGCATGTCCTCCATATATATGCGACGACTAGCAGTGTCCGGTGAAAACCGTCCAGCGCAGATACCTAGAAGGAAGCCCGTCGGGCCGCTGAGAGCACTGTAGACCGATGAACGGACATCACGTGCCAAGATCGGCCCATGTCGGATCTAGCCGAACTGCGCGATGGCATGCGAACCTTCACCCGGGAGCGGGATTGGGAGCAGTTCCATGACCCGAAGTCGTTGATCCTGGCCCTGGTCGGCGAGGTGGGTGAGTTGAGCGAGCTTTTCCAATGGGTGCCCGCAGACCGAGCCGTCGAATACGCAAAGGACGAGCCGCTCAGTCGTCGCTCGGCTGAGGAACTGGCAGACGTCCTGCTCTATCTGGTCCGACTGGCGGACGTCCTCGGGATTGACCTTGCCGAGGCGGCTCGCGAAAAACTCAGGGATTCAAGCGTGCGCTTCGACCCGGGCGAGCACCACGGCGTGGCCCCTAGCAAGTACTGAATTAGCCGGCTTCCGGCATGGGCACGCTGGGGTCGGCCTGGAATAGCCCGATTCGATTGCCCTCGGTGTCCTCGAAAAGTGCCGTCCAGCCCACAGTGGGTATCGGCATTCGACCGGTGAGCGAGCGGCCGCCCGCCCTGCCCACCGCCTCAAGCGCCTCATCGACATCCTCGACGTCGATATAGAAGACGAGGGATGGCGAGTCGCTGCTCCGCTGAGTCAGGGCGCCGCCGATGCCTTCGCCCTCTCCCCCCTCGGTCGTCCAGTACTCCATCGGGCCCCACCGCTCCAACTTCCAGCCGAAGGCCGAGCCGTAGAACCCGACCGCGCGATCCCCATCGTCGACGGGGATCTCGAAATGCACCACTTTCCCAGACATGTCGGCCTCCCAGGTCTCCCAGATCCACTGCTCAGGGCAGCGCTCTCGAAAAGAGTGACACTGCACCGTGGCGGTGTCGACTCGTGGGGAAGGCCCATTCAGTCTTATGCGTCTAGTCCTGTGCCATCGGGATGGTCAGCACGTCATAGGGGAGTTTCCATACGGACGGATCCAGGACTGGTAACAGGGCAAGGCCCTGGCCAAGGGCGAGCGAGAAGTGCAGGGCTTCATCGGATACCGCGGGTGTCCAGGTGGGGTCTGACTCCACGGCGTCGTCTGCGAACTGCTCGAACTCGGCCTCCAGGGCAACGCGCAATCCTTCGTCATGCCAGGAAAGGCGGATCTGCTCGAGGTAGGTGGCCCGCTGCAGGCGGATCTCGGGGCGCTGCACCTCACGGATGGCGAGCGCATCGGCAATGCCCATGCCGTGGGCTGCCCGTACCGATGCCTGAAAGTCGTTATACAAACGCAGGGCCAGTGCCTGCTGACGCCGGGAAGCGTCAAGGAACAGCTCGAGCTTTGAGTCATACCTGCCAAAGATCAGCCCCTCGGAGCAGCCCGCTGCTCGGGCGATGTCCAGGGTTGTCGTTCGGTCGAACCCTCGGGCGGCGATCTCGGCCAAGGTTGCCTGCAGCAGCGCGTCGAGAGCCGCATCCCCCGTGTTGAACGGCACCCGCTCGTCGAGGTACTCCGCGCGGTCCGAGGGGAGCCGGGTCGGCTCGCTCGGCGCTAGAAGCACGTCGAAGATTTCCGAGGTCTGAGGCCGGAGGTCGAGCTGTTGTGCGCCCGGTCGTTGGTGAACGAGGACGTAGCCGAGCATCACGCAGATTAGGTACGCGCGTTGAGCAGCCAACTGCGCTGTGGGGGACTTGCGATGGGGTGTGCACCACTCTTTGACGCGGACGGAGCACTGCGCCTCGACAGCCTGGGCGAGGGTTGAATCGAACTGCGAACTGATCAGGAGTTCGACTGCTGCCCGCATCGACACCCCGGGGCGCGCGAACGCGTCGAGGGCCGCGTCAAGCCAGGGCGCTGACGGCCCCACCTGACGGAGTCGCTCGAACTCCAGGGCAGCACTCGCTGACCTCGCCTGTTCGACGGATGCGCCCACGGCCGACACCGCCTCCGCCAGGCGACCAAGGGCCGACCCAACCGCGTCATCCCCATCAGCCGTGGAATCAAGCGCGGTGGTCTCCCTGGCAAGAGCGTCCGTGATCGTGTCCCACGTCGCGGACGGCCAGGCTGCGCTGACGTGATCCCATCGAGCGGCGATCTGCATCGCTCGGACCGGCTGGATAGACGGGGGTGCCGGCTGGCTGGGATCGGCTGGAACCTGGCCGGCTGCTCGGAGCACCTCGCCCATTGCGTCCAGGAGGTAGGGCCCGCACCGATAACGCCATGCAGCGGCCGCCAGTTCGGAGCGATCTGCGAAGCGGTCATGCACCGCGCGGCTCGACAGCCCCGCCGCGCGACTGACGGCCGCAATCGTCAGGCCGGCCCACCCGGATTCGCCGAGCACCTCAACTGCTGCATCGAGAACGCGGTCCTCGTTGCGCACAACCCGAGCCTGCGGTGCCCGCACATTGCGCACTGGCTCAGCCGAAATCACGTGCAGAGGCTAGCGAACGAGAGTCATAGTGAAAACGGTAAATCATAAAAAAAGACATATCGATTGTTCTTTTGTTTTGCATGGGCCACAATTCACTCGAGACCCGGATTGACGCCGACACGGGCGTCACCAACATGGAGTGAGGGAAATACATGGTGCGCGACGAGGCTGGAGACACCCGGCAGGTTCGATCCCGGCAGCGGCCAATTCGCTGGGCATCCTGTCTCGCCGCCGTCATCGCCCTCGCCATTGGCGCTTCGATGGTGCCGGGGGCGATCGCACCGGCCGCAGCGGTACCGTCCTACACGGTGACCTTCGATGCAAATGGCGGCTCGGGCTCGATGACACCACAAACTGATAGCTCGCCGACTCGCTTGACAACGAACGCATTCACGCGCACCAACTACTTGTTTGTGGGCTGGAACACCGTTGCGAACGGGACCGGTACGGAGTACGCGTACTACGACGATTACCCGTTCACCGCGTCAACGACGCTGTATGCGCAGTGGAGCCCCACGGCCAACGTGGTGGTTCTCAATGATTCAGGTGGCGTGACCTCGACTGACGGCCTGCGAATCAAGATTGGTGCTGGCTGGCGAAACATCGTCAGGAACAACGAGCAGCAGGTGTACGTCAGCGGCACGACTTGGCCCGCTGGAGGCTCGTCAGCATGGAACGCGCTGAATGACGATAATCCCTACAACGGGGTCGTGCTTCGGGTCGGTAACACCTCGATCTGCTACCTGGAAGTCTCCTTCCCCGTCACCTACCCCGGATGCTACTTGGGAGACAGTGTGGGTTCGGAGAGCCCGACGACCACATCCGCGTATTGGGATTCGTCAGTCACGACGCTCACTGATGCGGTCGGGCCGACGTATCAGGCTGTAACGGTCCTTGAGAAGACGCTCTCCGGGGTCATGTACCGCATCACCATGACCACCGATTACACGTCCCCGAATTCGTACGCCGACGTGACCTACGCTCTGACCATCCCCAGCGGCACGAACACCGCCAATGTGCGACTGTACGACGGGATCGACATGTTCCT
>JAULZL010000204.1:0-2924 GCA_032117355.1 Candidatus Nanopelagicales bacterium | reverse complement strand
CACGCCAAAACGTGCGGGGTCAGCCTCGACCGAGAGGAAACGATCCCGCACGTTGGTGAAACCCAGCACATCACATGCTCAAGCACGAACTGCGAATCGACGAACCTCTAGAACGCCCGCACTGGCAGGACGTATCTGGGGTCCTTCTTCATTCCTTCATTCCCGGCTGAATAGACGAACTGGTGGTAACGCGCCGTATCGCTGAACGTCTGCGAGGAACTCCAGTAAGCGTTCGTGTCTCCCGACATTCCGACAGCAGCTCGTTGGGTTTGGAGGTAGGCCAGTTCGTCCTTCGAAGGCAGGTACCAGTCGGACAGGCCGCCGCTGGTGACCATGGCCGAGACCCACGCTCCGGTGGCGCACGCAGACGAGTTCTTCATGTTCTGCGTGTTCTTGTAGCCGGTGCCAACGGCGGTGCCAAACGTCCCCGCGACCAGGGTGGTCGTGCTCGCGCACCACTTGCTGGTCTCGGCGCTCCTCGGTCCCACTTCCAAGTACTTGCATGTGCTCGTCAAGTCAGGTCCGCACGCGAACCCGTCAGTGGAGACGTAGAACACCTTGCCGCTGGCTCACACGCATGCCCGCTTGGTCACCAGGCACTGATGCCATCTTCCGGCGTGACGCGAATGACACCGTCGACCGCGAACCAACTGATATGCCATCACGCTTCGTGCCGTCAGTGGTGGCCAGGCAAGGGTCTCCTTCAATCCCATTGGCTGGGACGGTGGGCGGCCCATCACGAGCGTCACGTACTCCCTCGAAAACGGCCCCTGGGTGGCGAGATCACCCATCTCGCCCCGCGGCCCCGTGACGATCCGCGGACTCGCCAATAGCCGGGACGATCAGGTGCGCCTGCGCACGGTCAACGCCACTGGCCCAGAACTACCGGAATTCGGAGTGCTACCGGTGACTCCGCCGGCCCGCTGTGGGGGCTCGAGGCGGTGTCGCTCCGCCACGGATGTGAACCTGCACCGAATGCCTAGGATTCGCGCATGAACCTAGGGCATCACGGATATGTCATCACAACGATCGTGGCCCTCTTCGCCGTCATGGGCATCCTGACCCTCCCACCCGTCTTCCTAACCGTGACGGCCGACAAGTCCGAGAGCGAACGACGCAAGATCGCATTCCAGACAACGCTCGCTGTCTTCGTCACGTTGGTCGTGTCCTTCTTCATCGGCACCTACATCCTGCAACTGTTCAAGATCGACATGAATGCCTTCGAGGTGGCCGGTGCACTGGTTGTCGCGAACATGGCGTGGGGCATGATCATGGCCAAGCCAAGTGCCCTATTCCAGACCGGTGGGAAGAATCCGGCGGTGATCCCCCTGGCAATCCCGAAGACCGCCGGGCCAGGTGCCATCGCCACCGTCATCGCCCTGAATCAGGAGCAGTCCGCCGAGGCGTTGCTGGGAAACAGCTTTGCGATTGTGGTCGTCACCGCCCTGGCTTTGCTGTTCATGCTCGCCTCAGGGCGCATCGAAAAGGTGCTCGGCGAGGGAGGGCTCAGCATCGTGAGCCGGGTCTTCGGCCTACTTCTCTTGGCCATCGCGGTCACCTCCATCATGAGTTCACTCCTGACCTACTTCCCCGGGCTCAACGCCTGAGAGCCGTTGCCTTGTCGGGGAGCCGAGATCCATTGATCGCCGCGGTGCGTGCGGGTCAAGTCACCCCCGCTAGCACGCGAAGCTAACGCGCCCGCCCGATGAACGCTCCGATAGTGGATCCCCCGTCTTCCTGCCACCACCACGGAAACCACTTGCGACGATAGACCCAAAAGTGGTTATCCCAAGTTTGGGACTCTTCCTGTGAGCACACATCCCCGAAGGCCACTGTCAGGCGCCCATCCGGGCAAACTTGCCCTGCCCGGCCTCGGCGACCCAGCAACCTCAGCCTGCACATCGAGCCCGACGACATCATCCGCGCGAGATGAGGTGTATCCCATGCGGGGAAGCTCGCGACGCTTCCTGAGCAGGCAAGGGCAAGAAAACGAACACATGGATTGTTAGAAGGCCCTCACCGGGCGGACGAAGAGCCAACTGTCCTTGACACCTTCATACGGAGACCCGTTCTGGAAGTTAAGGTTCCACGCGCTCTCCGCATCGCTCTGCGATGAGCTCCAGTATTGGTCATCCACATCGTCAACAGTGTCCCGTTGCTTGTACAACTCGACGAGTTCATCGCTGGAGGGCAGGAACCAATCCTCCACCGAACCGCCACCAACCCTTTGCTTTCGTCATCGAGCGCTAGGTCACCGGTTTGGGGGTGACGATATTGGTCGGGCCGGCCGCGGCATACGCCCCGTCCCCAACGGGAGGGAGGACAGGGATGGGAGGAATGCTCGGTTTGGTTCGCGACTGCGCGGACGTCGTCGGATTCGCCGTCACAGTGTCCCGTTGCCCACTCGACATCATCACCGCACTCAACCCATTCCCGTCCGGAGCAAGCATGATCGTCCCGGTCGCACCAACGCCATGCACGACGCCTTTAGGGTCCATGACCAGTAGGACCCGCGACGGGGCACTCCAGCCATCGCCGTTCGCCTTGCCCGCCTTGCACTCGGCCGCATGGTCCGCGCAGTCACGCCACTCTTCCCACGCCACCGCAGCCGACCCCTTCACCTTGCGAACCACCATCCGATGCTGCCAACTGATCGGGTCACCGTCTTTAAACCCCGTCAACGACGTGAGCCACGCGCCCTTGAGATCCTGCATCGAGTCGATCGGCCCCGACGTTGGCGCGGCCACCGCAGAACCCGCGCCACTGACCGTCAACGCCACCGCGACTGCCCCCGCACAGACTGCGGCCAACGCTCTACTGCTCAACCTGTTCATGGCTACTCCTTGCGGTCAGGGGCCTTTGGCCCGGGCGTACACCTCCACGAACCATTCCCACCGCCGCAAGTCACGCGCACAGCAGAAATG
>JAULZL010000203.1:0-7080 GCA_032117355.1 Candidatus Nanopelagicales bacterium | reverse complement strand
CCCGCTATCGACAGTGACCTCCGTGATCGCCTTGCCAGTCAGGCCCGGCAGTGCATCGACACCTGTTCGAGTGTCCAGTGGAACTCGTCGCAGGTGCCTCAGGGCGATCGGGCGGACGAAGATGAGCCCGGCAAGGGACACCACGACTCCTGTTGCCACCTGAACCCAGACCGGTGCCCCGAGGACTGCGGCACCCGAGGCAGCCAGGGCGCCAGCGCCGATGAGCAGGAAGGTGAGGTCGGTCACCAGCAACTCGATGCCGACGGCCGCCACAGCAGCAGCCAGCCATACCCACGCCATATCCCGAGGGTATGCCCAGGTGCTAGCCGATGCCCAACAACAACTTGCCGACGTTGTCTCCGGAGAAGAGGCGCACGAAAACCTGATGGAAGTCGGCGATCTCCCCCGGCACGATCGTCTCTGGGGCCTTGAGTCGACCGTCCGCGACCCAGCCGGCCATCCGCCGCCGCGCCACGGAGTACTGAGCCTCGTAGTCGAAGACCAGGAAGCCGGACATCGTCGCCCGGCGCACGAGCACAGCCATGTAATTGGACGGCCCTGGCGTGGGCCCCTCGGCGTTGTACTGGGAGATCGCACCGCAGATGACGATGCGCGCATTCATCGCGAGGTGGCCGAGAGCAGAATTCAGGATCGCGCCACCGACATTGTCGAAGTACACGTCGATTCCGGCGGGGGCGGCGGCGGCCATCGACTCGCGCA
Organism: Candidatus Nanopelagicales bacterium; assembly: GCA_032117355.1. Classification (GTDB taxonomy): domain Bacteria; phylum Actinomycetota; class Actinomycetes; order S36-B12; family S36-B12; genus REEB460. The sequence goes on along the minus strand of JAULZL010000203.1, from coordinate 6,360 downwards.
TGGACCCGGCCTTGTAGTCGATAGCGTGATCGAAGCCGAGATCATCGAGGATCATCCGGCACTTCTCCGGGCCACCGGCCAGGCCGACCGTCCGGCAGCCATTGATGGCCGCCAACTGGCCGACGATCGAACCCACCGCACCCGCTGCAGCCGACACCACCACGGTGTCACCGGCTCGCGGTCGGCCGTGCTCGAAGAGCCCGAAGTAGGCCGTCATGCCGGTAAGGCCCAGCACACCGAGGTACATGGACCCCGTACCAAGGGAGGGATCAACCTTCGTCACCCCACGGCCGTCTGAGACGGCGTACTCCTGTACGCCGAATCCGCCCTGAACCTCGATCCCGACCGGGAATCGCGGGTTATTCGAGGCAACGACCTCACCCACCGAGCCAGCGCGCATTACCTCGCCGATCCCGACCGGGGGCAGATACGAGGGGCGATCGTCGAGCCAGCCGCGCATGGCCGGATCCACCGACAGCAGGGTCGTCCGAACAAGAAACTCACCCGGACCTGGCGTCGGCATCGACTCTGCCTCGACTCGGAAGTCCTCGGCAACGGGCATGCCCTGGGGCCGACGAGCCAGGCGGACGGTGGTGTTTGAGGTCATGGATGCAGGCTAGTCATCGAACGCAGCACCGGTACGACAGATGCCACTTCATGGGTCCGCAACATGCTGGTCCCGCCGAGGAAGGCAAGCACGGCGAAGAAGGATTCAGCCGTGCGGAACTGGTCCTCGAAGAGGTCGAAGGCATGCGGGAGCGCGTGGCAGATCGGCAATCCAAGCCGGCGCAGCCGGAAGGTGTTCAGGATGACCCGTGCCTGGTGCTGCGCCCGGGTCATCGGATCGGTCAGGTTGCCGTAGAAGAAGCCCATTCCGGGATCGATGACGATGTGCTCGACCCCGTGCTCCCGAGCCAGCGCAGCGCGCGCCCCAAGGTGCTGCAACAACCCTGGGAGAGGGTCCTCGTCGACGGTGACATCGGTGATCTCCCGGACATCCGAGCCGCCGACGTAGCAGAGGACGACGGTGGCTCCGAACTCCGCGGCCAGGTCGAAGGCCAGTTCCTGGTGCTCAACCCCGGTCAGGTTCAGCATTCGGGCCCCGGCCTCAAGGCAGGCACGGGCAACGACCGGCTCGTAGGTCTCGGCCGAGACCAGGATCCCGTCGGCCGCAAGCGTCTCGATCACCGGGACGAGGGCGCGGACCTGGTCGGCCGCTGAGACGCGCACCGCCTTTGCCGTGCTGGACTCGGCGCCGATGTCGATCACGTCAGCCCCCTGGGCTGCCTGGATCCGCGCCTTCCTGATCGCCGAACTGGCCGAGACCGCGATGCTCTCCCGATAGGTGGAGTCGCGAGACAGGTTGACCGTCCCCATCACCACGGGCATTGCGTCCACGTCGAAGGATCGGTCACCGATCATCAGCGGCTCGACCGGCAGGTCAAGGTCGGCTCGGTGCTCGTTGGCGAGCTCAGCAAGTGCCGCCAGGGAGATCATGGCTACGACCTCCTCAGGTAGCGGCAGAACACGAAGCCATCCGCGGCGATCGTGTGGGCGAGATCCAACTGCACGGCCACTGGCAGGGGTTCGCCCGTCACGACCTGACCTCCGCCAACGAGCACCGGGGAGATGGACATGTCGACCTCATCGATCAGGCCGGCGGCCGCCACATCTCGGAGCAGGCGAGGCCCGCCCTCGCACACGATGCGCTTGAGCCCTCGACTGTGCAGTTCGGCGACGAGCATCCCGACGTCGACGGTCGAATCGGGCATGACCAGCACCTCTGCATGTTCGCGTGCGATCGCCAGCCGGTCCGCGCCATCAAGAGAGCGATCGGCGCAGGTGGCTATCACCACGCGCATCGTCGAGTCCGCGAAGAGGGGTTCCTCCCAGGGCAGGTCAAGTGATCCGCTCACGATGACGACCACGGGGGCAGGTGCGAGACCGGCTGCACTCCTTGCCTGGGCATGCTCCGACTTGGCGATCATCGGCCGGTAGCGCTCGGCCCGGATGGTGCCTGCTCCTACCAGCACCGCATCACACAGCCGCCTGGCCTCCGCGAACACCCGACGATCCGTTGGCGATGAGATCGAACCGCTCAGCCCATCGGGCCCCCAGGCGGAGCCGTCCAGGGACATCACCATCATTGCCCGCAGCCACGGGCCATCCGGCCATGGGTACGCGGCTGCTAGAGCGTCCGGGGTCACGGCAACACACTATTGCGGGTGGATTACCGCGGGCGTATTACCGCGGGTTGATTACCGCCATGCCCGCAGAAGGGCCGCCACCAGGGCATCGGGCTGCTCGGCATTCGGCGAGTGCCCCACGCCCGCAATCTCGATAGCCTGCGCGCCCAGCGCCTGAGCCAGGGACTGCTGCATTGAGATGGGCCAGGCATCATCGTGCTCCCCCCACAGCACGGATGTCGGGAGCCCCGCCTGCACGACGGCAGCCACGTCATCAGTCATGGCCGGCTGCTCGAGCAGGATCCGACCGAACTCCCGCAACTGCACGGGGTGGTTCGCCATCCAGCGCTGCTCAAGGAAGGCCTCCACTGACGGCGATGGGGCTGCAACTCGCATGCTCCTGGCCCGCGCCCGTTCATCCGCCTCGCCCTTCAACCGCCACAGGGTTCCAAGGTCCGTCGCGGGCAGTGCTTCGACGAGGGCCGGCAGCGGGCCATGCCGTTCCGGCGGCAGCGCCCCGGGCCCCGAGCACAGCAGGACAAGGGACCGCGGCTGGACAACCATCGTCGACACGGCCTGTTGAGCGACCAACCCACCGAAGGAGTGACCCACCAGGTGCGGCTTGTCCGATCGACCGTAGCGGCGCGCAGCCTCGTCGATCAGCGCGCTCAGGTCGGCGGCGAGCATGGCCAGCGCATAGTCATCGGGGTGCTCAGACCCGTCCGATTCGTGCTGGCCAATCTGATCGAACGTCAACAGTCCAACGCCGTGAACTGCGAGCAACGGCGGCAGGGCAATGAAGTCTTCCTTGCTGCCCGTGAACCCGGGGACCAAGACGACCCAGTCCTGAGCCTCATCGAGGCCGGAGTGCATCACCGCGCGCTCGCTGCCGCGAACCTCCCAGCGCTGCAGCTCGGTGCCCGTCGGGTACTCGACCGTAGGAGGAGTGCTCAATTGGTGATTTGCATGACGACGGCCTTGGGTTCGGTGAAGAACTCGCGGCTGTAATTGCCGCCCTCGCGGCCCACGCCGGATTCACCGACCCCACCGAAGGGTGCCCGCAGGTCGCGAATGAAGAAGCAGTTCACCCATACCGTTCCGGCACGCAGTTTCGCGGCGACCCGATGCGCCCGACTGAGGTTCTCGGTGAACACCATGGCATTGAGTCCGTATCGAGTGTCATTGGCCAGGCGCAGGGCCTCCTCCTCCGTATCGAAGGGAGTGGCGACGACGACCGGACCGAAGATCTCCTCCTTGACGACGCGTGCATCCGCCGGGGCGTCCGCGATGATCGTCGGCAGAACGCTCCAACCGCTGCCCGCTCCCCCGGTGACGATCCGGCCGCCGGCCCGCGCGCCTTCCTCGAGGTAGCTCGACACCTTGCGGAAGTGGTTCTCGCTGGCCAGGGCCAGGGAGAACTGGGTGGACGGATCCTTCGGATCACCCGTCTTCAGGGCCTCGGCTGCCGCCTTGTAGCGGACCATGAACTCCTCGTAGATGCCGCGCTGGACGTACAGCCGACTACCGGCCAGGCACACCTGCCCGGCATTGCGGAAGATCGCTTCGACAGCCCAGTGGACGGCATTGTCGATGTCGCAGTCATCGAAAACGAGGTTGGCACCCTTGCCACCCAGCTCATGGCTCACCGGGATGAGGTTCGCGGCCGCCGCCCGCATGATCGCCTTGCCTGTACCGGACTCGCCGGTGAAGGTGATCCGATCAACGTCCGGATTCTCCGTCAGGGCTGAGCCAACAGAGTCCGGCCCGTGCCCATGGACGACGTTGAACACGCCCGGCGGGATGCCCGCCTCCAGCGCCAACCGGGCGAAGATCGTTGCGGATACCGGGGTGTCTTCCGCCGGCTTGAGCACGACCGTGTTGCCCCAGGCCAGCGCTGGCGCCACCTTCCAGGAGGCCATCATCAACGGGAAGTTCCAGGGCGAGATCGCAGCCACGACGCCGACCGGATCCAGCCGCGAATATGCATGATGCCCGCTGTCCATCGGGTACGCCTCCGCGGTAGACAGTCGGGCATGGTCAGCGAAAAACCGCACGTTCCAGACACTTCGCGCTACGTCGTGATGGGCCTGGGTGATCGGCTTGCCCATGTCCCGGGTATCAGCCATCGCGAGTTCGTCGGCGTGCTCTTCCATCAGATCGGCGAGCCGGTGCATCAGCGTCTGGCGCTTCTCGTAGCCCATTCGCGGCCACGGACCCTCATCGAAGGCCCGTCGCGCGGCGGCCACCGCGCGGTCCGCGTCCGATGCGCTGCCGCAGGCGATGCTGGCCCACGGCTCACGGGTATAGGGATCGATGTCCGCCATCGTTGCGCCGCCGTCGGACGGCCCCTCGACCCCGTCGATGATGTGGCCGTAGAAGTCCATGGTGTTCCTTTCTAACCGCCGTTGACGGCGACGCTTCCCAGGTTGGTGAAATGCGCGGCGACGTTCGAGCCGGGCGGGGAGAAGACCGCATCGGTCATGCCACCGGTGAGGACGATCCAACCGGCCTCCAGGCGAAGTCCGCGCGTTGCCAGGTCATTCGCCGCGAGGGCCAGGGCCTCGCCCGGATGACCCTGCACCGCCGCGCCCGTCGCCGAGTCGACGATCGACCCATCGACCTCGAGCAGGCAGGCCTCGAGGGCGAGGTCCAACTCTTCAGCCCGACGGCCGACACCGCCGATGATGAACTTCGCGGAGGACGCATTGTCGGCGATCACGTCCGCCAGCGTGAACTTGAAGTCCCGATAGCGGCTGTCGATGATCTCCAGTCCGCCGTAGACCATGTCAACCGCAGCCATCGCCGTGGCGGCCGTCACGCCTGGCCCTTCAAGGGGGGCACCGAGGACGAACACGATCTCCGGCTCCGCGCGCGGGTGGATCAACTGATCCTGCGGGATCGGCACCCCGGCTGGCAGCACCATCGCATCGGTCAGCCATCCGGTCAGCGGGGCATGCACGTTCATCCGCTGCTGCTTAGCGTGTGAGGTAAGCCCAAGCTTGACGCCGACGAGCTTCTCCCCTGCCGCGAGCTTGCGACGGAGCACCTCGTCCTGCACTGCATAGGCGGTCGCCTGGTCGAGGCCGGACCACTCGTCGGTGATGGGCGTGCGGTCCACTCTCTCCTGTTCGCAGCGCAGCAACTCGGTGGCGGCACTGTTGACATCGGTGATCCCGGCGTCCACCGGACCCGCATCGCTCGCCATCATCGTGCTCCTGCCCCGGGAAGGTCGCCCATGTCCCGCTCTTGCGCGATCTGCAGGGCGATGTCGATGATCATGTCCTCCTGGCCGCCGACATACCCAGCCTCGCCCACCCTCTGCAGGATTTGGTAGGCGGGCACTCCGTATCGGGCACCCGCGCGCTCCGCATGCAGCAGGAAGCTGGAGTAGACGCCCGCATATCCCTGGACGATCGAGGACCTGTCCATATGCGGGAGCCGGGAGAGCATCGGCTTGACGATGTCCTCCGCCGCCGCCAGGGCCCCCTGGACGTCGACGCCGGTCGGGACGCCCAGTCGATCGAAGGTGGCAGCGAGAACTTCCGTCGGAGAGTTCCCGGCACCGGCGCCCAATGCCAGCAGTGCACCGTCCACCTGACGGGCCCCTGCCTGGTAGGCAAGCACCGAGTTGGCCACTCCCATCGACAGGTTCTGGTGGCCATGGAAGCCGACTTCGGCCTCCAGCCCGATCTCGTCAAGGACAGCCTGCACGCGCTGCTGCGCGTCGCCGAGAACAAGCGCCCCGGCAGAGTCCACGACGTAGACGCACTCGGCTCCGGCATCGACCATGATGCGAGCTTGCTCGGCCAGCTTGGCCGGAGTGGCTCGATGCGAGAGCATCAGGAAGCCAACGGTCTCCATCCCGAGATCGCGGGCCGCCTTGAAGTGCTGGATCGAGACGTCAGCCTCGGTGCAGTGGGTGGCCAGTCGCGCCACCGAGGCACCAACCCCATGTGCCTGCTTCAGGTTCGTCACGGTGCCGAGCCCGGGCAGCATGAGGACGGCGATCTTGGCGCGATGGGCCTCCTCGACGGCAGCGGCGATCAGTGTGATCTCGTCCACCAGGCTGAAGCCGTAGTTGAAACTCGATCCGCCGAGCCCGTCCCCATGGGTGACCTCGATGACCTCGACGCCTGCCCCATCAAGCGCGTGCACGATGCTGCGCACCTGCTCC
>JAULZL010000202.1:0-2145 GCA_032117355.1 Candidatus Nanopelagicales bacterium | reverse complement strand
TCATATGCACATAAAACTATACGAACTGAGGACACAAAACCCCTCATATTCGATAGAATTCTGTGCAAATGCCTGATGCCTGTACCTTGGAGCTCTACGCCGCTGGCGCTTGGCATGCCGCGGCAAGCGTGAGCCTGCTCGGGTCGGAAGCCGACGGCTGGAAGGCCAAGACGTACTCCGGCTACGCCGTTGAATGGGCGTTCGCGCACGCAGGCGCGACCGACGCACATGCCCTGTGCGCACGCTGGCCTGTCAGCCTGGAGCCTTGCCAGGAGGAGCACTGGCCCGTGCACCTCATCGACATGCTCCCGCAAGGTCATGGCCGGCAGGAGTTGCTTCGCCGAATCGGAGCGCCTGCCACGGCGGGTGTCGCGGCCGATTGGAAACTGTTGCTCGCCGGCGCGGGCAATCCCATCGGCAACCTGCGCGTCAAGGAGGCGGCGGACTGGCTGGCGGCCAACGCCGGGCCGCTGCGGGGGTTCACGGACGACGAGGTGGCTCAGCGAGGTGACAAGTTCGCGGAGTACCTGGCCTCGCACGGGCTCTTCGTGGCGGGCTCTTCCGGCGTGCAAGGTGAGTGGCCCAAGATTCTTCTGACACGCGCCGACGATGGGCTGCTCTACCTGGACCACACGCTGCCCGACGAACGCGCCGTGCAGCACTACATCGTCAAGTTCGGCCGAGGCACCGACCCGCAGCTGGCCAGCATCCTGCGGCACGAAGCCCCGTACATGGACATCGCCCGGCTCCTGGGCCTCAGGGTGCACGCGCCGTTGATCCTTCGCCAACGCGCCCTCTTCATCCCCAGATTCGACCGGGTCGCTCAGGGTGGCGCGGTGACCAGGCTCGCCCAGGAGAGCATCGCCACCCTGACCGGCATGCCCGGCTTCGAGGCGGTGCCGAGTCACGACCAGGTGTGCGAGGCCCTCATCCGGCATAGCTCGGACCCGCAGTCTGACGTCTTGGAGTACATCAAACGCGACATCGCCAACCTGGCCTTGCTGAACAAGGACAACCACGCGCGCAACACCGCCGTGCAGCGTGACTTTCATGGCCGCATCGCACTGACGCCGCTGTACGACTTCGTGCCCATGTATCTCCATCCCGACGGCATCGCGCGCCGAATCCGCTGGGAGGGCAACGACAATGGACGGCCCGACTGGGCGCGGGTGGTGGACCGGGTGTGCGAACTGGCAGCCCAGGTGCTGCAAACGAAGCCGGGTGCCAAGAAGAAGCGCAAACCCACGATAGCCCGCGAGGCCCTCGTTGCCGGGTTGAAGGCGATGGAGCCAGCGCTCAGGCACGTCGTCGCTGACGGCAACGCCTTGGGCGTGGAGCCCGACGTGCTGAATCACATCCGGCCGCACCTCCTGGCCAGGGCCGATGAACTGGCGACCCTGGCCTGACGACCATGGACAAGCGATTCAACACGCTGTCGGTCCCGGAACAGCTGCTGCTGCGCAAGCAGGCGGTTGACGACGTCTTGGCCCACCCCGAGTGGTCGCTCGCGCAGGCCGTGCGCCACCTGAAGAAGACGATGCGGCTTACCACGGCGGAGATGTCCAAGCTCTCGGGCGTGTCCTACAGGACGATGCAGGACATCGAACAGGAACGCAGCGAGGGGACCGTGCAAACGATGAACCGCATCTTCGGCATGCTCGGCCTGAAGCTCACCGTGGCGCGGGCGATTCGCGACTCATCGCCGGTTGCCATCCAGACCCGCGTCCGCGGCGGCGACGGCGACGGAGAGGAAAGCGGCCCCTGAGGAGCGGGACCCTAGGGCGGCGCCCCGCTACCGGCACATTCCGTGTAGTCGAGGGCCCCCAACGACACCGCCACCCCGAACGGAAACAACTCCTCCTTCAGCACCCCGCCCGTGCGCAGCCAGATCACCGGGCAGGCAGGCGGGGCGTAGGGGAAGGTGCCATCGCCGTCAGTGTAGGAGGCACCTGCCCGCACTCAGGCAGCGTGAAGCCCTGCTGCTGCAGCAGGTTTACGGCCGCGCCGAAGACGACGGGGGCTCTCCGCCGTCGACGACCGCGCACCTCAGCGCACGAACCCGAAACCCATCTGCTCATTTGACCCTGCATGGGCGGTCCAAACGACCGAGGCTGCTTCTTGCGTCGCAGAATGCGACGTGTCGAT
>JAULZL010000201.1:0-2859 GCA_032117355.1 Candidatus Nanopelagicales bacterium | reverse complement strand
GCGTTACGGCAATCCACATGGGTTCATAGACACTCTGAAAGACGTCTCAAGGAAAGCCAGCGTCCCGAACACATATATATGGTCGTCGGAACAGGCTTCTAGATGCGTGCGAAAAGGCGTTGGCACATTGCGGCGTGCCTACCCTTGGCCGAGGGACGGATGGGTAAAGAGTCACCGGGAGGTGGATCACCGGGAGGAAGGCCAGTCAACGCGCAGGGACTTCAGCCACCCGCCCTTCCTCAACCTGCCACCGTCGCGTGAGGCGAACGGTGTCCAGCATGCGCCGATCATGAGTGACGAGCAGGATGGTGCCGTCGAATGACTCAAGCGCTTCCTCCAACTGCTCGATGGCGGCTAGGTCGAGGTGATTGGTGGGCTCATCGAGGACGAGGAGATTCACGCCCCGTGCCTGCAGTAGCGCAAGCGCGGCCCGAGTCCGCTCGCCGGGAGAAAGGGAAAGGGCCGGCCGGAACGCCTGGTGGGGGCCGATTCCAAATTTCGCCAGCAGGGTTCGCACCTCGGCCATGGGCCAGTCGGGAACCTCGCGAGAGAATGCATCCGCAAGGGCCTGGCTGCCCTCGAACAGCGCGCGAGCCTGATCAACCTCACCGATCACGACCCCAGAGCCAAGGGAGACCTGACCGCCAGTCGGGGTAATGCGCCCAAGGAGCAGACCCAGCAGGGTGGACTTGCCCGCACCATTCGGGCCGGTGACGGCGACACGGTCGCGCAGTGCCAGTTGCAGGTCGACTGGGCCGAGGCTGAATCCACCACGACTGGCATAGGCCGCACGCGCGACCACGACCACATCACCAGAGCGAGGTGCCGAGGCGATCGTGAATTGCAGCTGCCATTCCTTGCGCGGCTCCTCCACCACATCGAGCCGCTCAATCAGCCGCTCGCTCTGCCGGGCCTTCGCCGCCTGCTTCTCCGTCGCCTCGCTGCGGAACTTCCGGCCAACCTTGTCATTGTCCTTGCTCTTGCGACGGGCGTTCTTCACGCCCTTTTCCATCCACGCCCGCTGCATGCGGGCACGCTCCTCCAGCTCGGCGCGACGTCCCGCGTACTGCTCATAGTCAAGGCGCGCTTGGCGCCGGGCAAGAGAGCGCTCGTCGAGGTAGGCCTCGTAGCCGCCACCATAGGTCGTGATGCGCTGCAGGCTTCGGTCGATCTCCACAACGGAGGTCACCGTCCGGGCAAGGAACTCGCGGTCGTGGCTGACGACGACGACCGGGGCATCAAGGCCATCAACGAAGTCCTCGAGTAGATCGAGTCCCTCAATGTCGAGGTTGTTGGTGGGCTCGTCCAGGAGGTAAGCTTCGAAGCGGGACAACAGCAGCACGGCGAGCCCCACTCGAGCGGCCTGCCCGCCAGACAGGGCCGTCATCGGCAGATCCAGGTCGACTTCTAGTCCGATCTCATCGACGACCTTGACAACCCGCTCGTCAAAGTCAGCGCCGCCAAAGGCAAGCCAGGATTCAAGTGCCGCCGAGTACGCATCGGCCGCGGCCTCGTAGTCATCAGCGAGGGCCGCTGACTGCTGGTCGAACTCGATCTGGGCGGCCCGCACGCCAGTGCGTCGAGAAAGGTAGCCGCGCACCGATTCGCCCAAGGTTGCCTCCGGCTCCTGGGTGAGATAGCCAACGTGGGCCATGGGCGGAGACAACGTGATCGTGCCGGCATCGGGTGCGCGTACCCCAGCAAGAATGCGCAGCAGGGTTGACTTGCCAGCGCCATTGGGGCCAACCAGCCCGACGACATCCCCGGGCGCGACCACTAGGTCAAGGCCGGCGAACAACTCGCGGTCGCCCTGGCTGGCCGACACTCCCCTGGCCTGCACGGTCGCGCTCATGGCTGCATTCTGTCGCTGAAACCGCGGGCGCGTGACCACCCGCCTGCCAGTGCTCGTTCACGGAAGCGCCCAATGCCGCTAGAACCTTCTAGAGATCGACACGAGTGCCGATGCTAATCACGCGCTCCGGGGGCAGGCCGAAGTACGCCGCAGGTGCCTGGCTGTTTCGATGCAGGTAGGCAAAGATCCGCTCGAGCCAGGCCGGCATCGCACCGGCGTTGGTTGCCACGAAGCGTCGCTCAGACAGGTAGTAGGTCGCGACGGATTCGGTCTCGCCGAGGAGGCTGGCACGCAGGATCGCCGGGATATCAGCCGTCTCCATGTAACCCGTATGGATGGTCACCCGTCGCACCCGCTCCATCACATCCCTTACGGATGGTTCCATGGTGGCGTACGGGGCGCTGTCCGTGACAACGGTAGCGATGATGACTTCGGCTGGCATGGCATGCAGCAAGCGAACCTGAGTCGTCAGCGCCGAGGGCACTTCCTCAACCGGTGATGCGAGATAGACGCCGATGCCAGGCGTACGGGTGATGCTTCCGTGACGCACCTCCTCCGCGACGGCATCCCAATTGCCCATATGCAAGGACATGTAGACATTGAGGGCGCGATACCCACCCCACCACGCGATCATGACGGTGAGCACGACCGCACCGAAGGCAACGGGCACCCACCCACCGTTGAACAGGTTGGACAATGTTCCGAGGAGGAAGAAGGAGTCGATGAGAAGAAAAGACACCGTCAGTATCCAGCGACGATAGGCGGGCCAATGCCACACCATCGTTGCCACGGCGTGGAATGAGATCGTGGTGATGAACATCGTCCCGGCAATTGCCAGCACATATGCGTGCGCAAGTGCCGAGGACGTCCGAAAGGCCAGGACGCAAGCGATGCACAACAAGCCGATGATCAGGTTGACCGTCGGCACGTAGATCTGGCCTTCGTGTTCAGCATGCGTATGACGCACACTCATACGGGGGAGCAGGCCGAGTTGAATCCCCTGACGG
>JAULZL010000200.1:0-8614 GCA_032117355.1 Candidatus Nanopelagicales bacterium | reverse complement strand
GGCAAGTTGGCCGGAACGCATGACGATGTGGAATCCGATCCACCGGGCAATCACCGCCGATCAACTGACCTAACGTTTGGCGAACATCGGCGCCATCCGTTAGGTCAGCGACTAATCTGGTCAACACTTCCCCTGGGAAGCAGCCCCCTTACAACGGATCGTCCGGCACGTTCCTGCCGGTGATGGGAGTACCGCAATGACCAAGAACGTCCGCTTCGACGATGTGAGCCTGGTCTATCCAGGTGGCACATCCCCGGCTGTCAGTCACCTCGACCTCACGGTGAGCGAGGGCGAGTTCCTCGTCCTGGTAGGGCCGTCCGGCTGCGGCAAGTCCACGTCCCTTCGCATGCTGGCCGGGCTGGAGCCCATCAGCAGCGGCAGCATCTATATCGGCGAACGCGACGTGACCCACGTCCCCGCGAAGGACCGCGACATCGCCATGGTCTTCCAGAACTACGCGCTCTACCCGCACATGTCGGTCGCGGAGAACATGGGCTTCGCACTGAAGATCCAGAAGGTCTCCAAGGATGAGATGACCCGACGCATAGCCGAGGCCGCAGCCCTGCTTGATCTCACTGAGTACCTCGACCGCAAGCCCAAGGCCCTTTCCGGTGGCCAGCGGCAGCGAGTCGCCATGGGTCGCGCGATTGTCCGCGAGCCTGAGGTTTTCCTCATGGACGAGCCGTTGTCGAACCTCGATGCCAAGTTGCGCGTTCAGACGCGCACCCAGATCGCCGCCCTGCAGCGTCGGCTCGGGACGACCACCGTGTACGTCACCCACGATCAGGTTGAGGCCATGACCATGGGCGACCGCGTCGCCGTCTTGAAGGACGGAGTGCTCCAGCAGGTCGACACTCCACGTGCCCTCTACAACACCCCCGCCAACGCTTTCGTCGCGACCTTCATTGGCTCCCCGAGCATGAACATGATCGAGGCTCCGATAGACGATGGCGGCGTCAAGGTGAACAGCCACATCGTGCACGTGGACCGAACGATCCTGAGCAAGGCCTCCGGTTCATCAGTCCTGCTCGGAGTTCGTCCGGAAGACCTCAAGCTCGCCACCGAGGGAATCGAGATGACGGTCACCCTCGTCGAGGAGCTCGGTGCCGACACCTACGTCTACGGCACCTACCGCGATGAGCAGGACACCGAAGTCACGCTGGTGGCACGAGGACATGAGTCACCGCAACTGGGATCCACCGTTCACGTCAACCCCACACGCCTGTACGTGTTCGATGCTGCGGGAGCCAAACTCCGCCTCTCATAGTCTTAACACCTGCACTTCGGAAGCAGGCCGGGAGCCGAGTGGAACTCCAGCGTGACCCAGGTCGCATCACGTGGTCGACAGAGGCGCCGTCGATGAGCGGACAACCAGATGCGTGTCGAGTTGCCGGACCCGAACCTTCTGGGCAACGCCATTCATCGTGATCTGCTCGAGAAGCTCCTCGGCGGCGATTCGTCCGAGTTCATGGACAGGCTGGGCAACCGTGGTGAGGTCCAGCAGTTCGGATACTTCGTGGCCGTCGATGCCGACGATAGAGATGTCACGTCCGGGCTGGAGGCCGTGACTGCGCAGAGCTCGCATTGCCCCGAAGGCCATCTCATCCGACATCGCGAAAACCGCGGTGGGCCGTTGCCGCTGGGTAAGGAGGTTTATCATCGCCTGCTCGCCCCCCGCGATGGTGAAATGGCCAAAGGCCTCCAGAACCGGATCAACCTGAAGCCCGGCCTCCTGGATAACCTCTTGATAGCCCCGGAACCGGTCGTACTCGGCGGTGTACGGAACCGCGGAGGTGGCGCCGCCGATGATTCCAATGCGCTGATGGCCCAGGTTCACCAGATGCCGGGTCGCGATACGCGCGGCCATGACGTCATCGATGGTGACGCTTGGCACGCCTTCAGCCGAAACCCCGATCAGGCTCGTTGGCATGTGCAGATCAAGGATCTGCTGCAGTTGAGGGTCTTCCGGCGGGATTGCAATGACGATGGCTCCGTCCACCCGCCGACGTAATCGGGGTGCCGGAGGCAGTCGCAACTGGCTCTCACCGTTGCTCACGCTCATCAACAACAGGTCGATACCCGCACTCTGAAGCACTGACTCAACACCGGAAAGGACGGTGGAGAAAAACCATCGGGCGATGTACGGGGTGATGACGGCAACACTGCCGGTGCGGCCACTGGCCAACCGTGAGGCACTCGGGGAGATCACGTAGTCCAGCTCGACGGCAACCCGCTGAACCCGCAGACGAGTCTGCTCGTCGACATTCGGCAGACCGCGCAGAGCCCGGGACACAGTCGCGGTGGAAACTCCCGCAACGCGAGCAACATCCCGGATCGTGATGGCCGCCATCAACAACCTCCTCGGCCCATGGGAATCCGGGTCACTGCGAAGACAACCGCTTGCATCAAGCGGTTATCTGAACCGGCTTAAACGATACCCTGCAAGCCTGTAAGCGATGACATCAATCGAGTTCCATTGACCGTCAGCGGTTCGCTGCCCCGGCCAGCCGATACGCGATTCCATCGAGCAGGTCGCACTCCGAGACGAGCACTTCGTCGACGCCAGTGCTTCGGGCGATGGCTCGTAGCACCATCGCACCGCCACCAATGACATCCACCCGCCCCGGGTGCATGAACGGAAGTGCCGCCCGCTCAGCCCGTGTCATGCCCAGCAGTCGAGTGGTGACCTCGGACACCACGTCGGACGCCACCGCTGATCCATGAATGCGATCCGCGTCGTATCGATCTAGGTCCATCGCCATGGCAGAAACAGTCGTGACCGAGCCCGCCAGGCCCACCAGGCACTGCGCCTGATCCAACGGCACCGCTGCTCGCACCCGGTCAAGGGCACGTTCGATGTCTGACTCTGCCGCGTTGATCTCCGCCGCCGTGGGCGGGTCTGAGTGCAGGTGTCTTTCGGTCAGGCGAACACACCCGATGTCGACGCTGATCGACGCATCCACCCGCCAGGCTCCGGCTTCGAGGGTTCCAAGGACGAACTCAGTTGATCCCCCGCCGATATCGGTCACCAGGACGGGCGAGTCAAGCAGATCCGTCGATAGGCCACGGACAGCCCCAACGAAGGAGAGCTCGGCTTCCTCCTGGCCGGAGATCACCTCCGGTTCCACTCCAAGCCGGGAGCTGACTCCGTCCACGAAGGCATCCCGATTGCGAACATCACGGCTGGCCGAGGTCGCGACGAATCTGATCGCGCTGACGCCACTCGCGGCGATCAGTCGGGCATATTCATCGCAGGCCGCGAATGTCCGGTCGAGGGCATCGGCAGCGAACTCACCGGTTCGGTCCACGCCCTCGCCGAGTCGCACGATTCGCATGATCCGGGCGTGTTCCTGCAGACGACCCTCGCCGTCAACCGAGGCGATGAGGATTCGAATCGCGTTCGTGCCGCAGTCAATCGCTGCAAGGTTCATGGCTGGACGTCCGGTGCCAGCGCCGAACTGCACGGGGAGTCCCGCCACCAGTTACCCACCGCGTCGATGACCTCATCACCGAGTGGGTTGACTCCGCGGCCCGCGGCGAGGGCATGGGCAGCGAGCACGTGCAGGCACTTGACCCGCTCAGGCATGCCACCTGCACTAATCCCGTCAATCTCGTCAACCTGGCCGAGGTGGGAGCGCTCGGCCACATAGCGCTCGTGAGCAGTCCGGTACTGCTCGGCTAGTTGGGGGTCGGTTGCCAGTCTCGATTCCATCTCGCGCATGGCACCACTGCCCTCAATACTGCCGATGAGCGCAGCCAGACGCGGGCAGGTGAGGTAATAGAGGGTCGGGAACGGTGTTCCATCGGGTAGTCGCGGCAGGGTCGTCACCACATCGGGTGAGCCGCATGGGCACCGATGGGCTACCTCGGCCACACCACGTGCCGGGCGGCCGAGCTGCCATTCGATAGCCGCGAGGTCGTCAGGGCTCGGGCGGGACATCGGCAACCCCGGCGTCGGCATCCTGCACACCCTGCCAGACCCGCTGGTACCACGTGAGGTCGAGGCTCTCCTCGAGCACCGGCTCGGCTATCTCCGGTGCGGTGGTGTCGATGGCGACGTAGCCGATCTCACCCGGGCGAATGAAGAGCAACCGGCGGCGTGCCTCCGCGGACACGAACTCCGGATCCTGCCAGCGCTCCCGTTCCACCTCCAGGGCAGCGACCCGATCGCGGGCCGCGACCACATCCGCCTCCAGGCTCGCGATTTCGGATCGCTGGGCCAACCAGGTGCGCAGTGGGACGGCCATACCAAGGGGGATCAGACTGGCAGCCGTGAGGAGCACCAGTGCGCGACCGGTCACCGACGCACTGCGCGCCGCTGCGGTGCTGGTCTGCCTGGTGCTCACCCCGAGATGCTTTCATGGCGAGCACGTGAGGTCGCCGACCGAAACGCGGTCCCCCTAGCGGGAGAAACGCGGAAATGCAGTTGCACCCGCGAACCGGGCCCCTTCAGCCAACTCCTCCTCGATGCGTAGGAGCTGGTTGTACTTCGCGACTCGCTCGGATCGGGCCGGAGCGCCGGTCTTGATCTGGCCGCAATTAGTTGCAACCGCGAGGTCAGCGATCGTGGTGTCCTCGGTCTCACCCGACCGGTGGCTCATCATGCACCGGTAGCCACTCGTCTGGGCCAAGGTCACCGCATCCAAGGTCTCGGTAAGCGTACCGATCTGGTTCACCTTGACCAGCATGGAATTGGCGGCGCCTTCAGCGATACCCCGGGCCAGGCGCGCCGGATTCGTCACGAATAGATCATCGCCAACGAGTTGCACCCGATCACCGATCGCATCGGTGATGTGCCGATAGCCGGCCCAGTCATCCTCAGCAAGGGGATCCTCGATTGAAACCAGCGGGAAGTCAGCAAGCAGCGACTCGTAGTAGCCCGTCATCCACTCCGCGGAACGCTGTGCTCCCTCGAAAGAGTAGACACCGTTCTCAAAGAACTCCGTTGACGCAACATCCAGGGCGAGGGCTATATCGCTGCCCAGGGTCAGGCCGGTGGACTCGATCGCCTTGACAATCAACTCAAGTGCCGCCCGGTTATTCGGCAGATCCGGTGCGAAGCCGCCCTCATCACCGAGACCCGTTGCGAAGCCGCCCTCCTTGAGAACGGCCTTGAGCGCGTGGTAAACCTCGACGCCCTGCCGCAAGGCTTCACTGAAGGTTGCGGCGCCGATGGGCGCGATCATGAACTCTTGGATATCGACTCCGGTATCGGCGTGCGCGCCCCCGTTAAGGATGTTCATCATCGGCACGGGGAGCAGGTGCGCATTCGGCCCGCCGACGTAACGGAAGAGCGGCAGTTCGGACGACAGTGCGGCCGCCTTCGCAACCGCCAGCGAGACGCCCAGGATGGCGTTGGCGCCCAGGCGTGACTTGTTCGGCGTACCGTCGAGGTCGATCATCAACTGGTCGAGGATGCGCTGGTCAGCCGCATCCGTCCCGATCACCTCTGGCGCGATCTCCTCCTCGACTGCTTCAACGGCCTGAAGCACGCCCTTGCCGCCATACCGGCTACCACCATCACGACGCTCGGCGGCCTCGAAGGCACCGGTGGATGCACCGGACGGCACCGCCGCGCGGGCGATGACATCGTCGTCGAGCAGGACTTCAACCTCGACCGTGGGATTGCCACGGGAGTCGAGAATTTCGCGGGCGATTATCGATTCGATGAGAGCCATTCGCCAAGCCTAGGGGTTGGAAGGGCCTCCTTCTGTCGCGTCCGCGGACGGTTGTCCGCGTTGGACCTGCTTGATAACAGTGGCTCCGCTGACGAAAGCCCGTCGCCACGGCGCCACGCCGTCAACCTCAATCTCCAGGCTGAAGCTGAGGAATGTCCGAATGAGAACAATCAGCCCGAGCACGGACACGTTCTCGACGGTGGGTGAGACGGCAACGGTCCGAATGAGATCGCCGGCCACCAGGATCTCCAAGCCCAGCAGGATCACCCCACCGAAGCCCCGTCGGATCAATCGATAGGCACGCGAAGCCTCCCGGGTGCGCAGGTACTCGCGCCCGGCGAGCACAGCCGCCCAGATCAGGCCAATGACGAGCACGGCTGCTGCAACAACCTCGAAACCTGCGGCAACGAACAGCATCGCTTGGGTGTATGCGCCTTCGTCCATGTCCCCTGTGTACCGCACCAATGCCCCCGACCTAGGGCACAATCCGTTTATGGCACCCCTTCCCGGCCGCGCCGGCTGGCTAACCCGCTGGGCGACCACCCCGCCGGTTCAAGCGGGGATCGCCGGCGCATCCTGGTCGATTGCCGGGACATTCGCCCGCGGTCTGCTGCCGCGCAGCCCCGTCCAGCAGGCGGTTGCCAGTGGGGTCGTCGCCGCTACGCACTACCAACTCACGGCAACTGCCTGGGCCTCCCTCCAGGCTCTCGGCGCTCGCCCTGGTCAACGACCCACCCTCCGGGCGAACTTGGTCATTGCTGGTGCCGGCATTGCTGGTGGCCTAGCCGCATCAGTCATCGGCAACAAGCAGGCTGAGGACTCCATGCCGGCAGCCGCGGTAGCGATGGCCGGTCGCATCACGGCCTTCGCCGCGCTTGCGGGTGGTTCCGCTGCTGTCTGGGATGAAGTCCTGCACCGTCGCCTCGGCCTACGGCCTGGGATTGACACGACCCTGGTTCCCTCAATCGCGACCGCGGCGGTCGTGGTGTCAAGCAGCGTCCTGGCGCGAACTCAACGGGCGGCCAAGTACGGGATCGTGGCGCCGGAGCGCAGCGCCGTTGATGGGACGGGTCTGCCGGCTGCACTGCGTGCAGGTGGGGTGGGCTTGGCTGCTGGCGTCACCTTTGCGGCTGTTACGACCGGGGAGCAACTCCTCGCACACGGTCTTGAGCGAGGGCTGGCTCGACTGACCGGGCACGATCTCGGTGCACTCGGCTCCGTTGCCGCACATGGCGCGATCCTGAGCGGCATGGGCGCGGCTGCCATCGTGGGCCTGAACGAGGTGACGGCACGCATCGAAAGGCGCGACGACATAGTCGAGCCTGCCTACCCGGTACCACCGGTGTCACCACACGTGTCCTCCGGCCCGTCCAGCACCATGCCGTTCTCCTCCCTAGGCAAGGAGGGCCGCCGTTTCGTCCTGATGGCTCTGCCGTCCGACTCGATCACCAGGGTCATGGGTCAACCGGCAATCGACCCCGTCCGCATCGTCGGCGGATACGAATCCTCGGCGGACATCGCGGAGCGCGCACAGCTGATCCTCACCGACATGGAGGACTGCGGCGCCTACGATCGGGCTCTGATCTGCGTCGGCGTCCCGACGGGGGTCGGGTACTTCAACTACACGCTCGCAGAGGCAATCGAGTACCTCACATTGGGCGACTGCGCGATCGTGGTGCCGCAGTACGCACTGGTGCCGTCCGCCCTTGCCCTGCGGCGAACAGCGCAGGCCGAGCAACTCACCCGGCTTGTCCTCGAGGGGATTCGCGACCGCATCGCATCGATGCCACCGGGTGCAAAGCCGCGCATCGCACTGATGGGCGAGAGCCTCGGAGCAAACGTCGCCCTCGATATCGCGACCACGGCCACCGGACACGCTTCCTTACCCGCTCTCCATGCCCTTGGTGTCAGCGCTGGCCTTTACCTGGGTGTGCCGTTCCGAACACATCTGTGGAATGAGTGGCGCGCGGATCCCGAACGCGTCGACCCGTACGGCCAATTGCTGCTCGTCAGCCAGCCTGACGAGGCACCGGTTCTGGCAGACGGCGAGGGTCGCCAGTTGATGATCGTGCACCATGACGACCCGGTGAATAAGTACTCCTTCCGGATGGTCCTTCAGCCGCCATGGTGGATGGGCCGGCCTTCGAGTCGTCCGCCCCTGGTCCCTCGGGAATCGAAATTCCGCCCGATCACCTCCTTCGTCCTGGCAACCGTCGATCTCCTCAACGGAATGAACTCGCGGCCAGGCACCTTCGTCAGGCGTGGGCACGACTACCGCATAGACATCCGCCTCGGTGTCGAGCGAAGCCTTGGGCTGTCCTCAACCGTCCAGCAGGCTGTCGAGATCGAAGAAGCCCTTCGGCAGCGCGAGCAGCAATGGGCAACGCGGCGCATGGTCGCCCGCAAACTTGATCGTGCACGGCGATCCATCGAACGCCAACTCGCCGAGTGGGGCACCACCGACATCAGCATCGCCGATCTTGATCCCACGGGTGCGGAGCCGAACAGTGCCCTGGCCAGGCTTGGGCTGATCAGCGGCCCTCCAGGATCCTGACGGATCCTCAAATGAATGGTCCTCCGATAGAGGGTCCTCCAATGAATGATCCTCCAATGAATATGGAGTCATGATGCTTCGCTATGTCAGCAGTGCGGCAGTTGTTCTCTTGGTGCTCGCCTACGTCGGGTTCTCCGGAGCGTGGGTCAGCACGAACGGTGGCTGGTATCAATCACTGGAGCAGCCGGCCTGGCAACCGCCACCGTGGCTGTTCGGGGTCATCTGGCCCTACAACTTCCTGGCATTGATCGTCGCGGGCCTGGTCATCGCCTGGAACGCCGAGCCGGTCAAGGTCGGAGTTTTCCTTGCCCTACTGACCATGTCGGTCGTGCTGGCAGTGACATGGGCGTACCAGTTTTACGTCCCCCATCACCTGACCTGG
>JAULZL010000199.1:374-2206 GCA_032117355.1 Candidatus Nanopelagicales bacterium | reverse complement strand
GCGAGCGCGCTCGACAACTGGCGGAGGATCCATTCGATGTCGTCGATCGGGGCCGGGGGGACATCGGCGATCGGACCAGGTTGCTCGACGTCGGTAATCCCGGCAAGCAGGAGTCCGTCCGGACGTGGAAGGACGAAGCAGTAGCGGCCATGTATTGATGGGACGGGCACCGTCATGGCTGCACGCGGAGAGCCAAGCGTCGCTGCCCGCAGAACCACATGCGTGCCACGTGACGGAATGACCTGAACGGATGGGTCGAAGGACTCGGCCCAGACGCCAACGGCCGCGATGACGTGACGTGCCCGAACATCGAACTGTTCGCCGGTGGCGCTGTCGGTGACGAGCACTCCGGTGCCGCTCGCCTGGTCGACACGATGGCCGGTCAGGATGCGAGCGCCGAAGGCCGCCGCGGTGCGGGCGATCGCGACCACCAACCGGGCGTCGTCTTCAAGTTGACCATCCCAGGCCAGAAGTCCGGCGCGTACCCGGGGTCGGTCGAGTGCGGGAAGCAGCCGACACGTCTTCTTCGCGCTGAGGATCCGCGCTCCCGGGAGATTCTCGCGGGGCGTTCCGGCCAGTGCTCGTAGGGCATCGCCGGCGGCGAATCCGGCCCGGGTCAGCAGGGCCGAGGCCAGTGGGGTGTCGTCCATGACCGGTACGACCTGCGGTAGCGCGCGAATGAGGTGCGGTGCGATCGTCCCCATGAGATGTCCGCGCTCAACGGCGCTCTCCCAGGCAACGGATACCTGGCCGTTGGCGAGGTATCGCAGGCCACCATGGATGAGTTTGCTGGACCATCGTGAGGTGCCGAATGCCAGGTCGCGGGCCTCGAAGAGGGCGACGGAGAGGCCTCGACTCGCCGCATCGAGGGCGATGCCCGCGCCCGTGACGCCACCTCCGATGACGATGAGGTCCACCATGGGGCCTGAACGAAGTGCGGCCTGATCCGTCCGGCGGCGCTCCGCAGATAAGTCGGCCATCGGATCTCCGATGGCTACATGCGTGCGCGCCATGTGTGCCAGGCTTCCACAGTGATGACCACCCCGTCGACCCAGCCGCCCGTTGGTCGGTGGTCCACGGACGACGCCCACCTGCCAGATTCGACGCGGGCCCTCCTCGCCCAGGTGGTGGGTCCGGCAGTTCCCACGCCAGCGGTTCCGGAGACCGCGATCCACGTTGGCCCTTCTCGGCTCGCGACTGCCCAGCTGGAAGCATTGGCGGCAGTGGTCGGTGCGGACGCTGTCCTGGTTGATGCGGCTGCCCGGCGCAGGCGCGCTGCAGGGATGTCATACCGGGATCTCCTTGCCCTGCGAGCAGGTATCGCGCTGACGGCACCTGATGCAGTCGTCCTCCCGACGTCCGCGGAGCAGGTCGTGGCAGTTCTAGCCTGGTGCTCGACTGCAGGGGTGCCGGTCGTCCCATTCGGCGGTGGCACCTCGGTCGTCGGCGGGGTAACCCGATTGGGTGCACCAGGGATCGTCCTGGCGATGGATCGCTTGGCCGACCTCATTGCGGTCGACGAGGTTTCCGGAACGGCTCGGGTGCAGGCCGGTATGCCCCTGGCGGTGCTCGAGGAAGCCCTGCGCCTACGAGGATTCACCCTGGGACACTTTCCGCAGTCATTTGAGCGCGCAACCATCGGCGGAGTAGCGGCAACCCGCTCTGCGGGTCAGGCGTCGACGGGCTACGGACGCAGTGAGGACATCATCGAACAGGTTCAGGTTGCCACACCGCGTGGCCTGTGGAGGGTGGGGCACCTACCGGCAAGTGCCGCCGGGCCCGACCTGCTGCACCTGGTCCTGGGCAGCGAGGGCGCCTTAGGTGTCATCACC
>JAULZL010000199.1:0-364 GCA_032117355.1 Candidatus Nanopelagicales bacterium | reverse complement strand
CTTCGCGGCGGGCGTAGAGGCCTTCCGTGCCCTGGCCCAGGACGGGCTTTGCGCCACCGTGATGCGGCTATCCGACCGGCCGGAGACCGTTACCTCGATGGCCTCTGGCCCGACGGGCGCTATCGGCGCGATGCTCGACCGCTATCTGGGCCTGCGCGGGGTCGCCGATGGCTGCCTGGCGATTCTGGGCTGGGAGGGCCGATCCGCCTCAGCCATGCGAGCCCGGCGGCGAGCGGGCTGGCGACTTCTCCGCCGGGCTGGCGCAGTTCGACTCGGTTCGCGGGCTGGGGCGGCATGGCAACGCAACCGGTTCACCGGCCCGCGACTGCGGGACTCCCTGCTGGACGAAGGCTACCTGGTGGAG
>JAULZL010000198.1:0-3547 GCA_032117355.1 Candidatus Nanopelagicales bacterium | reverse complement strand
GATTCGATCCTGCCGACCACCGTGTCCATGATGCCGGTGATCAGCAGCCTTACGGACCCGCTGACCGACCTCAACGATTGGGCGAACCAGGCGAACGCCATCGGTGTCCGGTGGACAGCCGATCAAGGGACGACCCTCACCCTTATTGCCGCCATTGTGCTGCTTGCATGGCTTGCCGCCTGGGGTGGGTCGACGAAGGTTCGACCTGGAGTTGGCCGAAGCGTCCTGGCCCGCGCTGATACCTCGCGCGCCTATCTGGTCTACCTTGCGGTGACCGCCGCTCTCGTCGCATTCATCTTCGTTCCCTTCGGTCTGAGCGCCTGGTTCTCGACTGCGGTGACTTTGAGCCTGCGTGGCTGGGATCGGATGATCATCCTTTTCCAGTTGCTGTTACTCGTTAGCCTCGGATTGGTCACTCAACTGGCCCTCATGCGCATTCGCCGTGAGCGTCGCCGGATTGTCCTAGGCCTGCTCATCCTCCTCGCGGCAGTGACCGTCCTGCTCGACACGGTGATCCCAGCTCGCAGTTACTTCGCGAGTGTCGTTGCACGCGGAGCTGAGCAGGTGCACCCGAATAGCCTGATCGTGGAACAGGTCAATGCGATCGCCGGTGATGACTGCGCCGTCCTGCAACTGCCGTACCGACGATTCCCAGAGGCTCCCAATGTGGAGCGGCTCGGGGTCTACGAGCCGCTCTGGCTCGGACTGATGGGAAGGCAGAACATGTGGTCCTACGGCGGGGTGTTCGGCTCGCCTCAGGACCTGTGGTTGGCGCGAGTGGCGACCGATCCCATCGCGAATCTTGGTGAGTTGAAGGCGAAGGGCTTCTGCGCGATCACGGTCGATGCCCGTGGCTACAACCAGGAGGGCATCAACCAGACGCAAAGCCAACTCACGAGCGCCCTCGGTCAGCCGAGTGTCGTCCAGGGAGTTGAGCCCGTCCTGATCTACCGGCTTCCCTGACCTCGGGCGGCCATTGATCCACGTCGGATCACCGACTGCGTGGTCGATCCTGCAGCTGCCCGTACCCTGAGCCATATGCTCCGGATCGCAATCGCCACGTGCGCTGAACTGCCGCAGTTGTACCCGGATGACCTACTGCTGGCCCAGGCACTGCAGGATCTCGGCGCGCAGGCACCACCGATGGTGTGGACGGATGAGTCGGTGGATTGGAGTTCCTTCGACGCGGTGCTCGTCCGCTCAACCTGGGACTATTCGCTGAACCGCGATGGCTTCCTGGCGTGGATCAGGGCAGTCGACTCAGTTTCGTTGATCATGAACCCGCCCGGCGTCCATGAGTGGAGTACCGACAAGCACTACCTCGTTGACCTAGAAGCAGCGGGCGTCGCGATCACGCCAACCACGTTCGTTGAGCCTGGTACTGAACTCACGCTCTGGCAGGCCGGTATCTCTGGTGAGTTTGTCGTCAAGCCCGCTATCTCCGCCGGATCGCGTGATGCCATCCGGTTCGCTGCTGGCGATCTTTCGACGGCACAGCGTCATGTCGATTTCCTGATTGGTCAAGGGCGCTCGGTAATGGTGCAGCCCTACCTGCACGCAGTTGACTCGGTCGGCGAGACAGCGCTCATCTACCTTGACGGCGATTACTCGCACGCAATCCGCAAGGGAGCGATGCTCACGGTTTCCGGCGGAGCGGTTGCTGGGCTCTTCGCGGAGGAGCAGATCGAGGAACGCACGGCCTCCGCGGCGGAGCGGGAGGTTGGCGACCGCGCGCTCTCGGTCGTTCCTTCGAATGAGCCACTGTTGTATGCCCGGGTCGATCTGATCCCGGACGCCACGGGCGTACCCCTCGTGAGCGAACTGGAGTTGAGCGAGCCCTCGCTGTTCTTTGAGCAAGGGGGCGATGCAGCCGAGCGGATGGCCCGATCCGTCATCAGCCGTGTCGAGAAGAGTCACCTTCGCGCTGAGAGTGGAGTGCGGTCGTGACGCCGGAGGACGCGGTACTGGCTGCTTGCGCCGGCGTGCTGGACGAGGTCGACATCGTCACCGATCGCGACATCCTCCCCACCTACTCCCGGGATCGATCCATGGGGTCGGCTGCCGGTGAGCCATTCGCTGCCGTGTTCCCACGTAGCACTGAGCAGGTCGCTGCGGTCATGCGCGCTGCCCATGAACATCGCGTTCCCGTAGTGCCCCGTGGCGCCGGCTCCGGGCTCACCGGTGGATCCAATGCCATCGATGGATCCCTGATCGTCTGCGTTGAGCGGATGCGCGCGGTTCTCGAGGTCGATACGGGAAACGGATACGTCGAGACCCAGCCGGGCATCATGAACACCGAGTTGCGCGAGCATGTTGCCACGTACGGCCTGTGGTACGCGCCGGACCCGGCGAGTAAGGATTTCTGCTCCATCGGTGGCAATGTGAACACAAACGCGGGCGGCCTGTGCTGCGTGAAGTACGGGGTGACTCGTGATGCTGTCCTCGGCCTTGAGGTGGTGATGGCTGATGGCCGCATCGGCCGCTTTGGCCGACGTACGGTCAAGGGGGTCGCGGGCTACGACCTGGCGGGTCTGATCGTGGGCTCGGAGGGAACCCTCGGCATCGTCACGATGGCTCGGCTGCGACTTCGCCCGCTGCCGCCACCGGCCACTACTGCTGTCGCCGTGTTCCCCAGCATGGTTGCTGCCGGCGTGGCCGTCCAGCACATCATGGAGCGACTGACGCCGAGCATGCTCGAAATCATGGATCGCACCACCCTCACGGCCGTGGAGTCCTGGCGGCCGATGGGCCTCGACACGAGTGCGGAAGCCTTGCTGATCGGGCAATTCGATTCCCCGGGCGAGGCAGGAAGGACGGAGGCGGACGTCCTGATCGAGATCTGCGACAGGGCGGGCGCCAGCGAGGCCTATCGCTCGGAGGATGAGCAGGAATCCGAGATGCTGCTTGGTGCCCGGCGCATGGCGATCCCCGCGCTTGAGGCGTTGGGCGATTGGCTGCTGGACGACATCGCCGTGCCACGCACGGCATTCGCCCAGGCGGTCGGCCTCATCGAGCAGGCAGCGCAGACCCATGACGTCATGATCGGGACGTTCGGGCACGCGGGTGACGGCAACCTGCACCCGACGATCGTGGTGCCCCGCGGAGACGAAGCCGCCATGGAGCGTGCCTTCCTCGCCTTCGACGCCATCCTGGACATCGCATTGAGCGTTGGCGGCACGGTCACTGGTGAGCACGGGGTCGGCCTGCTGAAGAGAAGGCATCTCGCGCAGGAGCTTGATCCTGTGGCGATTGACCTGCATCCCCGGATCAAGCAGGCCCTCGATCCGCTGGGGATCCTGAACCCGGGCAAGTCACTGCCCCACTGGTGACCATTTCGGGGCGAGCGGCTCGCGCTTGTCTGTGAGCCGAGCTAGTCGGTCGCAGCAGCGACGCGGCTGCGACCGGGGAGTCGGCGAATGACTGCGTCAAGGGCCATCATGATGGCGGCGAGCACGACGGCTACCACCAGGATCTGCAGAATGAAGAGCAGCACCGGCACTAGGCCATTCGCCGAGACGTCCAGGAATGAGTACGGGTACGCCCCGAT
>JAULZL010000197.1:0-3392 GCA_032117355.1 Candidatus Nanopelagicales bacterium | reverse complement strand
CGGCCAGCCGGCAGCCGATGGATCCGGTTACCTGCTCCCGGACTGCACGGGGGTCGACCCTGCGAACTGCGTCTATGACGGTTTCGATCCGGCAGTCAACGGCTTCAGTTTCGCCAACTGGGCGGCAGTCGGAACCGTCGATGCCACGTCGCTCGTCGCCCTCTTCGGTGAGGATGCCGTGTGCGCTGAGGTAACCGATGCAGGCTGCGTACTATTCCCTGCCGCGGAGCAGTGGGCCCTGCAGGTGAATGAGGCCATGGTTGGCGGGCACTGCGAGGGCATGGCCGTCATGGCCCAGAGGATCTTCACAAACTCCGCGAGCCTTGCCGACCTCGATCCTGCTGCTCAGATGACCTTTGACCTATCCAAGGATGACCCCGATGTCACCGGAGCCATCGACTTCTGGTGGACCACCCAGATGTTCGTGCCCGTGCAGGAGGCATACATGGCCTTTCATGAACTCGAGCCATCCGAGGTCGCCAAGGAGCTCGCGGCTGGTATTTCAGCCGGCAAGAACTACACCCTCGCGATCTACTCTGACAAGGGGTCGGGGCATTCGATCACCCCCTTCGCCGTCGTCTTCGACGGCAAGACCTACGCAATCTCGGTCTACGACAACAACTACCCCGGGACAGTGCAACGGATCATCGTCGACCCGGAGACCGAGCGCTGGAGCTACGCCGCGGGCGCAACGACACCTGGTGCGCCGACCGACGGGTGGGAGGGCGGCAAGGCAACAATCGATCTCACGCCCATGTCCGCGAGGTCGGTACCGACGAGCGCGCCATTCGCCGACTCTGAGACCAAGGGATCGATCGCAGCGCGGGGGAACCTGTCGAATCTCCTCGTGACGTCTGCTGACCCCGATACGCAGGTGGGGGTTACGCTCACCATTGACGGCAAGACCTATGACACGACCGATCCGAGCACGGTTCTCCCCGACGGTGTCTACGCCCGGCCGCTTCTCGGAGCTGGCCTGTCGGGCAACGGCATGACGGTGACTGTCGACCGAGAGCGAGTGCCGGAGTTCGGTGCGGACGGGGTTGCGCGATCACGAACGACTGCCGAAGCCCGAGACAACGCGGATTTCACGATGTCGATCGACACTGACGGTGCCCCGCGTGTGACAGTTCGGACAAAGACCGGCCCGCGGCCCGACAGTAAGTCGACATTCAAGGCCGACGAGCAGGGTCAGGTTGAAGTGGCGCCGCCCCCGGGCCGCGAGGCACGCGTGAACATGGCGAACGGCGCGAGCAGCTTCGATGCACCTGTGCCGGATGGCGGCTCGTTCAACGTCGGGCCGAACAACCGGCGTGGCGAGGCTCCGGTGGGCTTCGCGAACAGTGACGGTCAGCAGCAGCCTGGCTTCAGGATTCCCCGAGAGAACCCCGATGGTGGAGTCATCGATAGCCGCGGACGATTCGACCCGCAAAGTGGCGAGTTCGTCGTGAACCAGCGCCCAGGGCGTCCCGAGCAGGTGAACGGAGCCCAGGTGGATCAGTTCCGTGCAATGGCGGGGCCGGCTCCTGATGGTGGTCCGCAGGGTGGTCCGCAGGGTGGTCAACAGGGCGGTCAGCAGGGCGGCCCGCAAGGCGGTGCAGGTACTGGCCCGCAACCCGGCCCGTCCGGTGGCCCGCAGGGCGGTGGGCCGGCCGGCCCTAACCAGTCGGGTGGCAGCGGTGGCGGAGGTGGCGCGACTCCGAAGCCCGATTCAGGTAGTGGAGGCGGCCCGACTCCGAAGCCCGATTCAGGTGGTGGAGGCGGCCCGACTCCGAAGCCGGATGCAGGTGGTGGAGGCGGCCCGACTCCGAAGCCGGATGCAGGTGGTGGAGGCGGCCCGACTCCGAAGCCGGATGCAGGTGGTGGAGGTGCTGGTGGCGGAGCTCCCGCACCGGCGGCTCCCGCACCGGCGGGTCCTGCTCCTGCTGGTCCCGCACCAGGCGGCCCAGCTCCTGGCCCGGGCCAACCAGCTCCGGCCTAGCTGCTCGTCGCTATCCGCTTCGAGGCGGGTGAGCCTGCCATGCCGACCACGCGGAAGAGACCATGTCGTGCAGATCGCGTGTGGCCGCCCAGCCGAGGGTCGCGGCGATGAGTTCTGTCGCGGCCGTCGAGGCAGGCGGGTCGCCGGCCCGACGACCGACCGTGAGCGCATCAACGTCCGATCCGACCACCTCGCTCACCATGTCCATGACCTCGCGCACCGACGATCCGACGCCGCGCCCCACATTCAGGGCTAGGGCGCTGGGATTGGATTCGCAATGGGCGGCGGCGGCGACATGAGCCTCGGCGAGATCGGCTACGTGGATGTAATCGCGAATGCAGGTGCCATCAGGAGTCGGGTAGTCATCGCCGAAGATTCTCGGCTGCTCGCCGTTTGCAAGGGCACGAAAGACCATGGGCACCAGATTGTTCACGCTGTTGTCACCGAGATCGTCGCTCGCGGCGCCAGCGACATTGAAGTAGCGAAGCGCCACCCAGGAGAGGCCGCTCGCGACGCCCTCATCCCTTGCCATCCATTCGCCGACGACTTTCGTTTCGCCGTAGGGCGATTCAGGTAACAGGGGCGCATCCTCGCTGATCGGGTTCGTGAGCGGGGTTCCGTAGACCGCTGCTGAAGAGGAGTAGACGAAGCGCTTGACGCCGGCCTCGCTCATCGCCTCGAGCAGGGTAAGCATGCCGACGACGTTCTCTCGGTAGTAGTACAGCGGGATGTCGACGGATTCGCCGGCAGCCTTCTTTGCTGCAAGATGGATGACGCCATCGACCCGATGCTCGATGAGTGCCGCCGTCACTGCTTGTCGATCAGCAACTGAGGCCCGCACCACGGTCACGCCTTCCGGAACCTTGCGCTCCAAACCGCTCGAGAAGTCATCGAGGACGACGACGGTTCGGCCACTCGCCTGCAGCACCCGGACCACATGCGAACCGATGTAGCCGGCTCCCCCGGTGACGAGCCAGGTGGTCACCGGAAGGTCTCGCCTGTGAGCCGCTCATACGCCTCGATGTACTTGGCGCGGGTCTTCTCGACGATCTCGTCGGGCAGCGGTGGCGGCGGAGTGTCGCTCTCCTTATCCCAGCCGGACTCAGGCGACGTGAGCCAGTCGCGAACGTACTGCTTGTCGAACGACGGCTGTGCATGGCCCGGCTCCCACTCGAGAAGTGGCCAGTAGCGTGACGAATCCGGCGTGAGCACTTCATCTGCGAGCACCACCTGGCCGACGTACTTGCCGGAAAGGCCGATCCCGAACTCAAACTTCGTGTCGGCGAGGATGAGGCCCCGCTCGCGGGAAAGAGCGTCGGCACGCCGGTAGATCTCAAGCGACAGGCGCTTGAGCTCCTGGGCCTCCTCCTGGCCGATGAGCATCATGACTTCGTCAAAGGTGACGTTTCGA
>JAULZL010000196.1:0-10846 GCA_032117355.1 Candidatus Nanopelagicales bacterium | reverse complement strand
AGTGCACGCGATCAAAGAGTTCCGTAGCCGAGTGCATGCGCCCATTGTGCCGCTACCGCGAGAGCATGGAGTCCCTGGATCAACTCAGCGCCGGACAGGCACCTGCGCCTCCGCGAGCGCGTCCTTGACCTCGCGAATCGAGATCGTCCCGAAGTGGAAGACGCTGGCGGCAAGCACTGCATCGGCTCCGGCCCGAACAGCCGGGGCGAAATCCGCGAGTTGCCCGGCGCCACCGCTCGCGATGATCGGGACGGAGACCGCCTGCCGCACCATTCCAATCAGAGCAAGGTCGTAGCCCGCCTTCGTTCCGTCGGCATCCATCGAGTTGAGAAGGATCTCCCCCGCTCCACGGCGAGTTCCCTCGATGGCCCACTCGATGGCGTCCATGCCCGTCCCCCGTTTCCCGCCGTGAGTGGTGACCTCGTAGCCGCTGGGGGTCGTTGACTCACCCGGGCCACGACGCACATCCATGGACAGCACGACGCACTGCCGACCGAAGCGATCGCTCGCTGCGTTCAGCAGATCCGGTGAAGCGATAGCCGCAGTGTTGAGGCTCACCTTGTCCGCACCGGCCCGGAGCAGCCTGTCAAAGTCGGCAACCTCTCGAACCCCGCCGCCGACCGTGAGTGGAATGAAAACCGAGTCTGCTGTTCGCCGAACTACCTCGAGCATCGTCCCCCGGTCGGCGCTTGAGGCCGTGATGTCAAGGAAGACCAACTCGTCCGCACCATCGGCGTCGTACCTGGCAGCAAGCTCGACGGGATCGCCGGCATCGCGCAGGCCAGCGAAGTTCACCCCCTTGACCACTCGCCCCGCGTCGACGTCCAAGCACGGAATCACGCGAACTGCCAGGGTCATGGCCTCGGCGGTCCCCACTCGTAAGGGTCAACGCGTGGCTGGACAGCAGCAAGGGCCTCAGCCAGCGTGAATGCGCCCTCGTACAGTGCGCGGCCGACGATGGCCCCCTCGATACCCGCGGGGACCATAGCCGCAAGCACGTGCAGGTCCTCGAGGCGGGCAATACCCCCGGACGCGATCACCGGACGGTCGGTTGCCCTGCAAACCTCGCTCAGCAGCTGGACGTTGGGGCCCTTCATCGTTCCGTCCTTGGCCACGTCGGTGACGACGTACCGCGCACAGCCTGCGGCATCGAGCCTGGCCAGGGTCTCCCACAGATCGCCGCCCTCCTGCGTCCAGCCGCGGGCGGCGAGGGTGTGCCCTCGAACGTCGAGGCCGACGGCGATCTGCTCGCCGTGCGCCTTGATGACCTGCTCAGTCCATTCGGGGGTCTCGAGCGCAGCGGTGCCCAGGTTCACCCGGGTGCACCCGGTGGCAAGAGCCGCCGCCAGGGAGTCGTCATCGCGGATGCCGCCGGAGAGTTCGATCCGAACGTCCCCTTTGATATCCGAGATGACCTGGCGGAGGAGTTCTGAATTCGATCCGCGACCGAAGGCCGCGTCAAGGTCGACCAGGTGGATCCATTCGGCACCCTGGTCGACCCACGCGCGGGCCGAGTCGATGGGCGAGCCGTACTCGGTCTCCGTTCCCGCCTTGCCCTGGACGAGCCGAACGGCCTGCCCTTGGGCCACGTCGACGGCGGGCAGGAGTGCGAGTGCGTGGATTGACACAGGCAAAACCCTAGCGACGTGCAGTCGACAGACTTGTCACAGCAGATTCACAGCAGTTTCACAGGAAATGGCGTGAAACTTCGCCTACTATTCATCCCCGGCAGATGCCAGGGCGGCAGTGAGTCGGGGGAAATGCATCCACGCGTGTTGATGGTGGGCTTCACTCCCACCGCTAGCGATCCACGAATTCTTCGTCACGTGACGGCGCTCTCCGCGGACTACCAGGTGACCACGATGGGCACAGGAGTTGGGCTGCCCGGCACCGTCGGCCATGTGCAACTTCCCGCCCTCGACCACCTACCGCGCAATCCGCTCGGCCTAGCAGCGTTGGCAACGCGCCAGTACCGCGCCGCCTACTCCCACATTCCCATCGCCAATGCCATCAAGGCCCTGGCACCGCCATCTGATTCATTCGATGTCGTCATCGCCAACGACCTCGTGACGTTGCCGGCGGCCCTGTCGATTTCCCAGGGCAAGCCCGTCATCGCTGATATGCACGAGTACGAACCGCGGCAATTCGAGGATCTCTGGCAATGGCGGCTCGCCCTAAAGGGCTTCTACACGCACTGGTGCAACGAGGCCCTGCCGAGGTCACGGTCGGTCATCACCGTTTCGAAGGCGATCGCGCACGAGTACCAGCGGCAGTTCGGCGTCGCACCGACGGTGGTGATGAATGCGGCCCGGTATTCCGATCGAAGGCCCCATGAGACGGACGGCACCATTCGGTTGGTGCACAGCGGGCAAGCCATTCCCTCTCGCCGCCTGGAGGTAATGATTGAGGCAGCAAAGGATCTACCTCATGTCAGCCTCGACCTCTATCTCACGGCGAGCCCACATGCGGTTGGCTACCTGCGCGAGTTGCGCACGCGCGCCAGCCGCTGCAGCAATGTGCAGGTGCTTGCCCCCGTAGCGATGCACGACCTTGGCGACGCGATCGCCGACTATGACGTGGGCCTTACTGTTCTCTACCCATCCAGCTTCAACATCCGCCACGCCCTGCCCAACAAGTTCTTCGACTTCGTCCAGGCAAGGCTCGGAATTGTCGTGGGCCCGTCTCCCGAAATGGCAGCCATTGTCACCCAGCACGGCCTTGGCACCGTGACCGCAGACTTCTCACCGAGCGCCGTGAGATCAACCCTGGCTGAGTTGACCCCTGCTGCAGTTGATGAGTGGAAGTTCGCATCTGATCGCGCCGCCCACACACTGAGCGCCGAGCGCCAGGCAGTCATCTACCGAAAGGTCGTGGATGAGGCCCTGGCCAGCTGATCGACCTAGAGGCTGGTGAGCCAGTTTCCCAGCAAGGCGATCCCGGCATCCCCCGACTTCTCGGGATGGAACTGGGTGGCCGTCAAGGGACCATTCTCAACCGCAGCGATGAAGTCCACGCCATGGTGGGCCCAGGTGACCAGGGGCGGCCGTCGATGGGGGTCCTCCGCTGTCAGGGACCACTCCTGCACGCCAAATGAATGCACGAAGTAGAAGCGCTCATGTCCTATGCCACGGAAGAGCGCAGACCCCTCGGGTGCCGTGACGGTGTTCCAGCCCATGTGCGGCAGAACGGGTGCCTGCAATTCGGCAACGACTCCGGGCCACTGCGCTAGGCCCTCCGTGCTGACCCCATGCTCGACGCCGAGCTCGAACATCACCTGCATCCCCACGCAGATTCCCAGAACGGGCTGATGCCCGGCTAGCCTCCGGTCGATGATGATGTCCGCTCGGGCACTGAGCAGGCCCGCCATACAGGCTGCGAATGCCCCAACGCCCGGAACGACGAGCCCATCGCACGTGATGGCGCGATCGAAATCCTCGGTCACCGTGACCAGAGCCCCGGCCCGCTCCAGAGCGCGCTGGGCGGAACGGATATTGCCCGACCCATAATCGAGGACGACGACATCCGGCCTCGTCACCATGGGAGCCTCATCGGTAAGACCCTCACGATGCCGTGAGGGTGCCCTTGGTCGACGGGATTCCGACAACCCGCGGGTCGAGCATCACGGCATCTCTGAGCGAACGGGCGACGGACTTGAACTGCGCCTCGACGACATGGTGCGCGTTGCGTCCGCTCAGGACCCGTACGTGCAGGGTGATCTGGGCCGTCGCCACGATTGACTCCCAGATGTGCCGGGTGAGAGTCGTGTCGTAGGAGCCGATCAACTCCACGATCGCCGGCTCCTCGTGCACTAGGTACGGACGGCCCGAGAGGTCCACTGCGGACTGCACCAGGCATTCGTCGAGGGGCACCGTGGCATCCCCGAATCGGCGCAGGCCCGCTCGGTCTCCGAGGGCCTGGTTGATCGCCTGTCCCAGTGCCAAGGAGGTGTCCTCGACCGTATGGTGCGCGTCGACCTCGAGGTCGCCCTTCGTCCGCACAGTGAGATCGAGTCCGCCGTGCTTGGCAAGTTGCGCCAACATGTGATCGAAGAAGGGGACGCCGGTCTCGATCGAAATCGTGCCCGTCCCATCGAGATCCAGCTCGACGAAGACTTCGCTCTCCTTGGTGGTGCGCTCGATTCGAGCGGTACGACTCATCAGTACCTTTCCGTCGAATGGCGGCGTCGGGCGCCGGAAGCGTCAGCTGGCGGTAGCAGCCAGCAGGGCGGCCCTGAACCTATCGTTCTCCGCTTCAGTGCCGATGCTGACGCGCAGCCAGCCGTCGGGGCCGGTCTGCCTGATCAGGACCCCTTGGTCGAGCAGTCGACGCCATACGGCGTCGCGATCCGCGAACGTCCCGAACAGGATGAAGTTCGAGTCGCTGGGTGCCGCCGTGAACCCGTGGTCGACCAGCCAGGCCATCAGGTCATCCCGTTCGCGGCGAATCAGCGCCACCTGCGCCCGAAGTTCATCGGCGTGGGCCAGCGCCGCGCGGGCCACGGCCTGGGTCACTGCCGACAGGTGGTACGGCAACCGGACGACCTGGCAGGCCTCGACCACGGCAGGATCGGCGGCCACCGCGTAACCCACTCGGGCACCGGCGAAGCCGAAGGCCTTGCTCATCGTGCGCGTAACGACCAGGTTCGGCAGATCTGCCAGCAGCACCAGGGCTGAGGGGACTCCCTCGCGCCGGAATTCGGCGTAGGCCTCATCGACGATGACCATCGACCCGGTGTCCACGGCGACCTCAGCGATCGACCTCAGGTCGTCCAGCCCGAGGACCGTCCCGGTGGGGTTATTCGGGGAAGTGAGCAGGACCATGCTGGGCTGCACATCACAAATGGCATCCGAAGCCCGGGCTAGGTCGATGGTGAAGTCCGGCTTGCGCTCGAAGGCGAGATACCGAGTGAAGGTATCCCTTGCGTACTCGGGGTACATCGAATAGGTCGGGTCGAAGGTGATCGCCGTGCGCCCTGGGCCGCCAAAGGCGAGGAACAGATGCTGCATCACCTCGTTGGAGCCGTTCGCCGGCCAGACTTGCTGCCAGGTGACCGCCACCCCTGACTCATCCCGAAGGTAGTCGGCCAGCGCCCTCCTCAACTCGACGGCATCGCGCTCCGGGTAGCGATTGAGCCCATCGGCAACCTCCCGCACGGCCTCGGCTAGGGCGTCCACGAGTTCGCCCGATAGTGGGAAGGGGTTCTCATTGACATTCAGCCGAGCCGCGACGTCAAGTTGGGGGGCGCCGTATGAGGAGACCCCGACGAGGTCCTCGCGCAAGGGCAACCGGAATGCAGACATGTCTGCGAGCCTACGTGCGGAATGTGTCGTCAACGCGCGCGCGGATGGCGTCGCCATGCCCCGGCAGGTCCTCAGCTCCCGCGAGGGCGATGACATGGCCGGAGACGGCTTCCAGGGCCGCCTCGTCGTACTCGATGACATGGACTCCGCGGAGGAAGGTCTGGACGGACAGCCCCGAGGAGTGCCTCGCCGAACCTGCCGTTGGCAGGACGTGGTTGGACCCGGCGCAGTAGTCCCCCAGCGAGACGGGCGAATATGTGCCGACGAATATTGCGCCGGCATTTCTGACCCTCATGGCGACCGCGCGCGCATTGCGGGTGTGGATCTCCAGGTGCTCAGCAGCGTAGGCGTCGATGACCGCCAGGCCGGCCTCTAGGTCGTCGACGAGGACAATCGCGCTCTGCTGGCCACGGAGGGACTCGATGATTCGCTCGGAATGCTTGGTCAAGGCCACCTGACGGTCGAGTTCGCGGTCGACCTGGGCAGCGAGTTCCGCAGACGTGGTGACGAGCACGGCGGCCGCGAGGACATCGTGCTCAGCCTGGCTGACAAGGTCTGAAGCCACGTGGACTGCATCGGCCGTGTCATCGGCGAGCACCGCGATCTCCGTCGGGCCCGCCTCACTATCGATGCCGATGATTCCCTGCAGGGCGCGCTTGGCCGCCGTCACGTAGATGTTGCCGGGCCCGGTCACCAGGTCAACCGCTTGGCATCGACCACCATCAGGCAGGTCAACGCCGAGGGCGAGCATCGCGACAGCCTGGGCGCCGCCAACGGCGTACACCTCATCCACGCCGAGCAATGAGCACGCCGCCAGGATTGTCGGATGCGGCCACCCGTCGAAGTCGACCTGTGGCGGCGAGACGACGGCCAAGGAGGCAACCCCGGCGACCTGGGCAGGAACGACGTTCATCACCACGCTGCTCGGGTAGACCGCCCGGCCACCCGGGACGTAGAGACCCACTCGCTCCACCGGAAGCCATCTCTCGGTGACCGTCCCGCCCGGCACGACCTGAGTCGTCACGTCAACGCGTCGCTGGTCGCCGTGGACGCGACGGGCTCGGCTGATTGATTCCTCAAGGGCCGCTCGTACCGCGGGATCGAGCCCTTCCGCGGCCGCGCGGATTCTCTCCTGGGGCACTCGCAGGCTTGGTGGACGCACACCGTCGAGGCGCTCACCCCACTCCAGGACCCCCTCGGCTCCACGGGCTCGAACATCGTCGATGATCGGCTTGATGCGTTCATGAGCATTCGCGACATCCATGGCCGCCCGGGGCAGGATCGCCCGGGGATCGACAGTCGAACCGCGCAGGTCGATGAGCCGGATCATGGCTGCCAGTTTACGCTGCGAGGCGTGCCTGGACCGCTGCCGCTTTTCCCATTGAACGTGGTGCTCGTGCCGGGCCTGGTCATGCCCCTCCATATCTTCGAGCCTCGATACCGCGGACTCATCCAGTCACTTCTCGACCTCCCGGAAGACCAGCCGCGGGAGTTCGGAGTCATCGCCGTCCAAGAGGGCAGGTCCGTGGAGACAGACGGGGCCGCGGCGCTCTACCCGATCGGGACGACGGGCATCCTCCGCGAAGCAGAGGAACTGCCGGATGGCCGCTTCAATATCGTGACGACGGGAGGGCGCCGATTTCGCGTAACGAGCGTGGACGTCAGCCAGCCCCTCGCGACCGCAATCGTGGACTTCCTCGACGAGCCCCTGGGGGACGAAGACCCCGGGCTGGCACTGTCGGTCGCCAGGCGATTCACGGCCTACCGGCAGATCCTCGGCGGCAGAATCGTCGACGATGACGGCGAGGAGCCCGATGACACGGATCTCCCCGCGGATTCCACTGTGTTGAGCTACCTCGTTACTGCGGCGATGGTCCTGCCTACCGATGAGCGGCAGGCCCTCCTCGGCTGCCCCGACACCCGGACTCGCCTGGAGTTGGCAAGGTCGCTCCTGGCACGGGAGAACCGATTGATCAGTGCGCTTTCTGCGGTGCCTGCGATCGACCTGATCGGCGAGCGGGGCTCGCTGAATTGACCTACGCGATGACGATTGCGCACACGTGATGGCCGGCTCAACCCCGGCGATTGTGGCCCTTACCAAGGCAGGGATTGATTTCCAGATCCTGGAGTACGAGCACGACCCGCGGGTTCGTTCCTTCGGTGACGAGACCATCGCCATCCTCGGGCTCGATCCCGATCACGTCTTCAAGACGCTGGTGGCTCTCATCGACGGCAGCCCGGCCGTGGGGATCGTCCCGGTCAGTGGGCAACTCGACCTCAAGGCACTGGCTGCGGCATGCGGCGGTCGGCGCGCTGAGATGGCTCCGCCCGAACTCGCCGAGCGATTAACCGGGTACGTGGTCGGTGGCATCAGCCCCATCGGCCAAAAGCGCGCACTTCCCTGCGTCCTGGACGAGCAGGCAATTCTTCAGCCCCGCATCTACGTCTCGGGTGGACGGCGAGGGCTTACCCTGTGCCTTTCACCGGACGACCTCGTGTCTGTGGTGGACGGCGCTATTGCTCCGATCGCCCGCGCCGAGCGCGGCTAACGCCAGCCCACCAGTCGGCTAGGGCTACCACCGTCACCACCGATGCAGCCGCGATGGACCACACCATCAGCACGGCCGGCATGTGCACCTGCAGTGGTGCGTCGATCACAACGTCCTGCGTTGTCGTCGCACTCAGACCCTCAATGTCGACGGAACCCAGTCGACCACCGACGAACCACATGGCCGTCGAACCCAGGGCGCTTGCCAGCAGCGCCGCTCCCAATGCAGACAGCAGGTGCTCGCGCCGCATGGTGATCAGACCGATGGTGACCACAACTCCTGCAATGGTGGCCAGAATCGCGAACGAGATATCGGCCCCGATGTATCCGTCCGGCTGATACTCCTGCGGAAACGAGTCACCCGGTCGGACGACCAACGGCACCCGCGGCGCCAGGCGCCACCACAGGACTCCGAGTGCGGCCCCGGTGAGTAGGCCAACCACGATGCCAGCGCCCATGACGGCTCTTGCCCTGCGTGCTGTCGTCATGTCTAGCCGAGGCAATTCGCGCCGAGGATGGCCTTGAGGTCTCCATACAGGGAGGGTGAGGGGGTAACACGCAACCGGTCGTCCAGGCGCAAGACAGTGGTGCGCGAGCCACCGGTGATGTGCAGGTGCACCTCGGTGGTCCCCGGATGCGCGGCCAGGACGTCACGCAGACTATCCATCAGCGGAGGGATACATCGGTTCTCTTGGACGGTAAGGCGCACCGGCCCGGCCACCGCCTCCGAGACATCCGGCGCGGTCACTTCGAAGCCCACGACGCGCAACGCCTCATCCTCACTTCGATCAACCTTGGCCCGGACGATGACCACCGAGTCCTCCACCAGCAGGGTGCTGTACTGCTGATAGGTCTGGGGGAAGACCATGACGTCGACCGAGCCCTCGAGGTCCTCCAGGGTCACGATCGCCCACGCGGACCCCTGCTTGGTCGTCTTGCGCTGCACGGTGGTCACCAGGCCACCGATGGTGGCTGACGTGCCGTCTGCCCGCTCGTCGAGCAGCAGCGAGGCGATACTGCGATCGGTGAGTTGGGCGAGCAATCCCTCCACTCCGTGGAGGGGATGGTCGGATACGTACAGTCCCAGCATGTCTCGCTCGTGTGCGAGCAGGACCGACTTCTCCCATTCGCCATGTGAGACCTCGACCGATGGGGAAAGCGCCGCATCGGCCCCCGCGCTGAGTCCCCCGAAGAGGTCGTACTGACCCACCGACTCAGCACGCTTGATGTCGACGGCGGCATCGACGACGTACTCATGGACCTGGACCAGGCCCTTGCGCGTGTGTCCGAAGGAGTCGAATGATCCCGCCTTGATGAGCGACTCCACTACTCGCTTGTTGCAGACCGTGGCATCCACCTTCGCGATGAAGTCGTGGAAGTCCGAGAAGCGACCGACCCGCCGCCTGGTCGCGATGATCGACTCCACGACGTTCGCGCCAACATTTCGGATGGCCGAGAGCCCAAAGCGGATGTCCGTGCCCCGCGGGGTGAAGTCGAAATCGGAGTCGTTTACGTCCGGTGGCAAGACCTTGATGCCCATCCGGCGGCACTCGTTCAGGTAGACCGCGGACTTGTCCTTGTCGTCCTTGAGCGAGGTCAGCAGTGCGGCCATGTACTCCGCTGGGAAGTTCGCCTTGAGATAGGCCGTCCAGAAGGAGACTAAGCCGTAGCCAGCAGAGTGGGCCTTGTTGAAGGCGTAGTCAGAGAAGGGGACGAGAATCTCCCACAGGGTCTCGATCGCCCCATCGCTGTAGGAGTTCGCCCGCATGCCGTCCCGGAAGGGAACGAATTCCTTCTCGAGGATTTCCTTCTTCTTCTTGCCCATGGCTCGCCGCAGGAGATCCGCCTTGCCCAGGCTGTAGCCCGCCAGTCGCTGGGCAATCGCCATGACCTGCTCCTGGTACACGATCAGGCCATAGGTGTCGCCGAGGATTTCCGACAGAGGCTCGGCGAGCTCCGGATGGATGGGCACCGCCGGCTTACGCCCGTTCTTGCGGTCGGCGTAGTCGTTGTGGGCGTTCGCGCCCATCGGGCCCGGTCGGTAGAGCGCCAGGACCGCAGCGATGTCCTCGAAGGAGTCCGGCTGCATCGATCGAAGCAAGGCCCGAATAGGCCCACTATCGAGTTGGAACACTCCGAGAGTGTCGCCACGCGCGAGGAGAGCAAAGGTGTTGGCGTCCTCGGTCGGTAGGTCCTCAAGGACCACCTGCTGCCCGCGGTTCACCTCGATGTGGTGCAGGCAGTCGTCGAGAACGGTGAGATTGCGCAGGCCGAGGAAGTCCATCTTCAGCAGGCCCAGTGACTCGCAGGCTCCCATGTCGAACTGGGTGATCACGGCGCCGTCCTGCTCCCGGCGCCAGACGGGGATGACGTCCATCAGCGGGTCCCGGCAAAGGATCACTCCGGCAGCGTGGACTCCCGGCTGACGCTTCAGGCCCTCAAGGCCCCGGGCGGTATCGACGATGCGACGTGCGTCCTGATCCGACTCGATGAGCGATCGGAACTCCGCCGCCTCGCCGTAGCGCGATTCCTTGGGATCGAAGACACCGGAGAGGGAAATGTCTTTGCCCATCACCGACGGAGGCATCGCCTTGGTGATGCGGTCCCCCAGTGCGTACGGATAGCCGAGTACCCGCGCGCTGTCCTTGATCGCGGCCTTGGCCTTGATGGATCCGTAGGTGATGATCTGGGCCACTCGGTCCTCGCCGTACCGAGTGGTCGCGTACCGGATCATGTCTGACCGCCGGCGCTCGTCGAAGTCGATGTCGATATCCGGCATCGAGATGCGCTCGGGATTCAGGAAGCGCTCGAACAGCAGGCCATGCCGGATCGGATCAAGGTCGGTGATGCCGAGGGCGTAGGCGATCATGGCCCCAGCAGCCGAGCCACGGCCCGGGCCCACTCGGATGCCGTTCTCCTTCGCGTGGCGGACGAGGTCGGCCACCACCAGGAAGTACCCCGGGAAGCCCATCTGAACGATGACGCCAACCTCGTAGTG
>JAULZL010000195.1:0-3632 GCA_032117355.1 Candidatus Nanopelagicales bacterium | reverse complement strand
TCCTGGCCATGCGCGGGGTCCCCACCACCTGTGGCTCGCGGATCCTCGAAGGCTGGCGCCCCCCATACGACTCCGGGGTGGTCGAGCGACTTCGGGCCGCCGACATCGTCATCCTCGGCAAGACCAATATGGACGAGTTCGCGATGGGATCCTCCACCGAGCACTCGGCGTACGGCCCAACCCGTAACCCCTGGGACCTCGACCGCATCCCGGGTGGCTCGGGCGGTGGCTCGGCAGCCGCGCTTGCCGCATTCGAGGCGCCGTTGGCCATTGGTACCGACACTGGCGGCTCCATTCGCCAGCCGGCCGCCGTCACCGGCACCGTCGGGGTCAAGCCGACCTACGGCGGGGT
Source organism: Candidatus Nanopelagicales bacterium (assembly GCA_032117355.1). Taxonomy (GTDB): domain Bacteria; phylum Actinomycetota; class Actinomycetes; order S36-B12; family S36-B12; genus REEB460. The sequence continues at coordinate 3,280 of JAULZL010000195.1, read as the reverse complement.
ATCGCGGTACGGACTCGTCGCCCTGGCGTCATCACTGGACCAGGCCGGGCCATGTGCTCGAACCGTCCTGGATACCGCACTGCTCCACGCCGCCATCGCCGGCCATGACCCGCGGGACTCGACCTCCATCAGCGCCCCGGTGCCCGATGTGGTCGCCGCGGCCCAGCGGGCGGATGTTCGTGGCATGCGGATCGGCCTGGTGAAGCAACTCAGCGGAGAGGGATATCAGCCAGGTGTCGCCGAGCGCTTTCGGGAGGCGTTGACCGTCCTCGAGCACTGCGGAGCGGAGATCGTCGAGGTTGACTGCCCGAGCTTCGAGTACGCCCTTGGTGCCTACTACCTGATCCTGCCCTCGGAGGCATCGAGCAATCTCGCGCGCTTCGATGGCATGCGGTACGGATTGCGCGTCGGCGACAACGGTGACAACTCCGTCGAGCAGGTGATGTCCCTCACTCGTGATGCCGGCTTCGGCCCGGAGGTCAAGCGTCGGATCATGCTCGGCACGTACGCCCTCTCCAGCGGCTACTACGACGCGTACTACGGATCCGCGCAGAAGGTCCGAACCCTTATCGTGCGGGACTTCGCGGCTGCCTTCGAGTCTGCCGACGTCCTTGTCTCGCCGACGACGCCGACCACGGCCTTTGCGATCGGCGAGAAGGTCGATGACCCGTTGGCGATGTACCTCAATGACATTGCGACGATCCCGGTGAACCTAGCCGGCAACTCGGCGATGTCCCTGCCGATTGGGCTGGCCAAGGAGGATGGCCTGCCGGTCGGGCTGCAGATCATGGCACCGGCGATGGCCGACGACCGGCTCTATCTCGTTGGCGCCGCGCTTGAAGGAGCCTTGGCCGATGCCTGGGGCCATCTGCTGATCGAGGAGGCACCGTCCCTATGAGCGCGACCCCCGACCTGATGCCCTTCGACGAGGCCCTGGCGACCTTTGAGCCGGTGATCGGCTTGGAGGTCCACGTCGAACTCGGCACGAACTCCAAGATGTTCTGCCCGTGCTCGACGACCTTTGGCGGCGAGCCGAATACCCAGGTCTGCCCGGTATGCCTGGGCCTACCCGGATCAATGCCGGTGGTGAATCGCGTGGCTGTTGAGTCGACCATCCGCATTGGGCTGGCACTGAACTGCACGATCGCCCCGTGGTGTCGGTTCGCCCGGAAGAACTACTTCTATCCCGACATGCCCAAGGCCTACCAGATCAGCCAGTACGACGAACCGTTGTGCAGCAACGGCTACCTCGATGTCACCGTCGAGTCGCCGGATGGGCCGGTCGTGCACCGGGTGGAGATCGAGCGGGCGCACATGGAGGAGGACACCGGCAAGCTCACCCATACGGGTGGTGCCACGGGCCGAATTCACGGGGCCGACTACTCCCTGGTCGACTACAACCGCGCCGGCATCCCGCTGATCGAGATCGTCACCAAGCCGGTGGTGGGCACGGGTGCCCTCGCCCCTGACGTCGCGAAGGCATATGTCGCGGAGTTGCGGGACCTCGTGCGCGCCCTGGGCGTCTCCGATGTCCGGATGGAGGAGGGGTCACTGCGCTGCGACGTGAACCTCTCGCTGAACCTCCCGGGAGACCCCTGGGGAACCCGCAGCGAGACCAAGAACGTCAACTCACTCCGCTCCGTCGAGCGTGCGGTCCGGTCGGAGGTCGAGCGGCAGGGGGCCCTGCTCTCCTCTGGCGGACGGATCATTCAGGAGACCAGGCACTTCCACGAGGACACCGGCCGCAGTACGTCCGGACGATCCAAGGAGCACGCGGAGGACTACCGGTACTTCCCCGAGCCGGATCTCGTACCGGTGGCCCCGACCGAAGCGTGGATCGAGGAGCTGCGCGCAACCCTGCCGGAGTTGCCCTCGGCCAAGCGCGCCCGTCTACAGGAAGCCTGGAGCATCAGCCCCTTCGAACTTCAGACGGTCGTCAATGCCGGTGCCCTGGAACTCGTCGAGGAGTCGGTTGCCGCGGGAGTCGAGCCGGCAGCCGCGCGCAAGTGGTGGACGGGTGAACTACTTCGCACCGCGAATGATCGCGGGGTGGAGTTGATCGACCTGCCCGTCACTCCCGCGCACATTGCTCGCGTTGAGGAGCTCATCGCTGCGGGCTCGCTCAATGACAAGTTGGCCCGCCAGGTCTTCGAGGAGTTGCTGTCGGGCAATGCGGATGTGGACGAGATCATCTCGGCACGCGGCCTGGCGATCGTCAGCGACGACAGTGCTCTCATCGCCGCTATCGATGCTGCCCTGGCCGAGCAACCCGACGTCGAAGAAAAGATCAGGTCCGGCAAGGTGCAAGCGGCAGGAGCCATCGTGGGTGCGGTCATGAAGGCGACCCGCGGCCAGGCCGATGCCGCGAAGGTGCGCACTCTGCTGCTCGACCGCCTTGGCGTGAGCGAGTAGCCGATTATGGGCCGCATCGCAGTGCTGCCGGCCCTTCTCGCAGGGCTGGCTGGGGACGATGTCGTCGTCCTCGGCGATGACGATTCGACCATGACTGATGAGGTTCTTGCGGAGATCGGATTCTTCGTACCGACCTACATGGGCGATGCTCGTAACCTGGAGCTGATGGCCAGGATGCCGAGCCTGGAGGTCTGCCAGCTTCTCACCGCGGGATTCGAGTCGGCTCTAGCCCACCTTCCCGGTGGTGTGACTCTGTGCAATGCCGCCGGGGTCCACGACGCGAGCACGGCCGAGTTGGCGGTTGGCCTGATGCTGGCGAGCTTGCGTGGGATCGACGATGCGGCACGGGCCGCATCGGAGGGCCAGTGGATTCACCGAACGCGACCGGCGCTGGCTGACCGGCATGTGCTGATCCTTGGTGCGGGCGGCATCGCTCAGGCGGTGCGACGTCGACTCGAGGGGTTCGAAGTCAACATCACGATGGTTGGCCGCTCGGCACGTGAAGGAGTGCTGTCGGTCAAAGACCTCGCATCGGTGCTGCCGAAGGCCGATGTTGTCGTCCTTGCCGTGCCGCTGGACGACTCGACCCGACGGTTGGTGGATGCGGCATTCCTCGGCCAGATGAAGGACGGCGCCCTGCTGGTCAACGTCGCGCGGGGCGGGGTGGTCGATACCGATGCACTCCTTGCCGAGTGCTCATCCGGTCGACTGATGGCCGCCCTGGATGTCACCGATCCGGAGCCGCTGCCCCCCAACCACCCGCTGTGGCGGTGCAGTGGGGTGCTGATCACCCCTCATGTGGGCGGTAACACCAGCGCCTTCCTTCCCCGGGCCGAGCACCTGGTCCGCGACCAACTCCAGCGGTGGC
>JAULZL010000194.1:0-9399 GCA_032117355.1 Candidatus Nanopelagicales bacterium | reverse complement strand
GGTGCCGCGGAAGGTCGCAGCCGAGGCCCACGCCGTGCCGACCAGCTCGGAGACCGACAGGCCGGACCCGAGGATCTTCTGCTTCAGCGCGGCGACGTCGCTCGCCGACACCAGGGGCTGCGGCGATACCGGGATCGGGTCCTGCCAGATGAGGTCCCCGCTCGGCACGTCCGGGCCGACGTAACGGGTCTTGGGCCCGAGATCGCGGTGCGTGAGCTTGAACCACGCCTTGGCGAAAGCATCGGCGAACTCCTCTGGATTCTCCAGGAAGTGCCGGGCGATGGGCTCGTAGATCGGATCCATGCGCATCGCGAGATCGGCCGTCGTCATAACGGGAGCGTGGCGCTTGCTCGGATCGTGCGCATCGGGGACCAGGTCGGCGGCGGCCGGATCGGTCGGGATCCACTGCTGCGCACCGGCCGGGCTCTTCACGAGTTGCCAGTCGTACTTGAAGAGCAGCTCGAGGTAGGACATGTCCCACGTCGTGGGCGTATTCGTCCATGCGCCCTCGAGGCCGGAGCTGATGGTGTCGTCACCGCTGCCGGTGCCCATGGTGTTCTTCCAGCCCAGGCCCATCTGGTAGATCGGGGCAGCCTCAGGCTCGGGACCGACGTACTTATTGGGATCCCCCGCACCGTGCATCTTGCCGAAGGTGTGACCGCCGGCCGTGAGTGCGACCGTCTCGTAGTCGTTCATCGCCATGCGGGCGAAGGTCTCGCGGATGTCGCGACCGGAGGCAATGGGATCAGGGTTGCCGTTGGGGCCCTCGGGGTTGACGTAGATGAGGCCCATCTGCACGGCCGCCAGCGGGTTCTCGAGCTCGCGATCGCCGGTGTAGCGATTGTCGGCGAGCCACTCCTGCTCACTGCCCCAGTAGGTCATGTCGGGCTCGTAGACATCGGCACGGCCACCGGAATAGCCGTACGACGGCAGGCCCATGTCCTCCATCGCCATCGTGCCGGCCAGGATGAAGAGATCGGCCCACGAGAGCTTGCGGCCGTACTTGGCCTTGACCGGCCACAGCAGGCGTCGCGCCTTGTCGAGGTTGACGTTGTCGGGCCAGCTATTCAGCGGCGCGAAGCGCTGCATCCCGCGACCGCCACCGCCTCGACCATCGCTCGTGCGGTAGGTGCCGGCACTGTGCCACGCCATCCGGATGAAGAACGGGCCGTAGTGGCCGTAGTCCGCGGGCCACCACTCCTGCGAGTCCTTCATCAGGGCCTTCACGTCGGACTTCACCGCGGACAGATCGAGGCTCTCGAACTCCTGGGCGTAGTCGAAGTCCTCGCCCATGGGGTTGGCCTGGGGCGGGAACTGCTGGAGCGGGCGCAGGTCGAGCTGCTCGGGCCACCAATACTCATTCTGGGTGCCGACGCCGGCACCTGCCGACATCGGGCACTTGCTCTCGTTCGCCATGTTGTCTCCTCCGGTTGTAATGGCGTGGCGGTTGTCGTACTAATTCGTCGTGCTCGTAGCGCAATCGGGGCACGTGCCCCAGAAGATGACCTCGGCTTCATCGACGGTGTAGCCCGCCGCATCGGCCGCGGTAAGGCATGGCGCGGCTCCTACCGCGCAGTCCACATCGACGATGCCGCCACAGCCGCGGCACACGAGGTGGTGGTGGTTGTCGTCGACACGGGTCTCGAAGCGGGCCGCCGAGCCTGCGGGCTCGATGCGCCGCACGATCCCGGCCTCGACGAGGGTGGCGAGGGCGTCGTACACGGACTGCTTGGAGATGGCACCGATGTCCTCACGCGCCATCTCAGCGACCACGTCAGCGGTGACGTGCGGTCTCGTCGTGACCGCCTGGAGCACTGCGAGTCGCTGCGCGGTCACCTGCACCCCGTGGTCGCGCAGGACCTCGGCTGCTGCTGTCGTCTCCGTCGAGCTTGTCACCCGACTTAGACTAGGTCCAAGGTTGGACCCCGGCAACACCGGGGGGTACGCCCTGACCACGCCGCGCTACCCCGTCTAGCGTGCCCCCATGGCCCATCGGCTCGAGACCACCATCTCCGACGCCCTCTGGACCGCCCTCCAGGAGCGAGCGGCGACCCTGGGCCAGCCGCTGCGCCAGGTCGTCCACGAGGCGCTCGCCGAGGCACTCGACGTCGCGCACCACTCGATGTTCCAGGTGTCGACGTCCGGCGCCCTCGTCGAGGGCCTCTACCAGGGCGCACTCACGGTGGGTGACCTGCGCCGTCACGGCGACACCGGCCTGGGCACCTTCGAGGATCTCGACGGTGAGCTCATCCTCGTCGATGGCCGCTGCTACCAGGCCCGTAGCGACGGCACGGTCGTGGAAACCCCGGATGGGACCCCGACGCCCTTCGCCACCGTCGTGGCATTCGCTGCCAACCTCACCGAGCAGTTCACCGGTGTCACGTCGTACGACGACCTGACCCACCGGCTCGACGCACTGAGGTCGAGCGCCAACGAGTTCTTTGCCTGGCGCATCACGGGGATGTGCTCACGCCTGCGAGTGCGTGCGGCGTGCAGGCATGATTCCGGCACTCCCCTCGTCGAGGCCGTGGCCGACCAGGCCATCTTCGACTTCACCGAACTCCCCGTCACCATGGTGGGCTTCTGGTCCCCCGCCTACGCGGAGGCGGTGACGATTCCCGGCTACCACCTCCATGCGATCAGCGATGATCGCACCCACGGCGGACATGTCTTCGATCTGAACGCTGAGTCCCTGAGAGTCGAGATGCATCGAGTGAGCGACCTGCACCTCGCGCTGCCCGAGACGGCAGAGTTCCTGCAGGCCCATCTGTCCGATGCGACCACCGCGGCCCTGGAGCGGACCGAGCACGGGGACTGAGCACTATCCCGCCTTGACTCAGTCGGCGGATCACGATTGGCTGGCATGAGTCCATCGGCGTACGCAAGGGGCCCCATGTCCTTCCTCGGCAAGCTCTTCCCGCCCATCACGGCCGCAAAGTCCTTTGCTGTGACGGTGACTCCGCAGGAGGCACACGATCGGGTCCTCGCGGCACTCACGGCAGGTGGCTACTCGAGCATCGCCGATCACGGCGCGGACATCCACGCCGAGCATGGTGAGGTCGCACTGTTCAAGTACGGAAGCGTGTCATCGGATGTCGGAATCACCCTCCTGGCGAGCCCGTCCGACCTCTACCCGATCACCGTGGACGTGGACTTCCACGCCACTGACGGGGGCTGCCAGGTGAGCGTCAATGCGGCGTACATCAAGCCGGTGACCTACATGGGCGCACCCCAAAAGGGACCGGAGAGCACCAAGTGGCACGAGGCGTGCGACACCGCAGTCGCGACGGTCGTGGGCAGCTGCCACGACGTGCTGGTGTGAATCGGCCTGAGAGGCATTGCCTGTCCCAGGACACCTCAAGAGTCCGGCAGTCCCAGCGGCACCACGCAGTGACTTCACCCCAGAGCCGGGCAAATGTCGCTGCAGTTATCCAACTACTTCACGGTGATTAAATTCCGCGGAGGCGGGACGTCGCACGTATTCGGTGCGCTGCGACCCGCGAACAACTCCACCATCCACCCTGCCACGCTTGGTCCAGCCGCCGCCGCGACACTCATGTGGTCAACTCCGCCAAGCCACAGGGCATTAATGTTGGAGCCAGCGGCACACCAGGACTCCTGCAGGTCGGCATTGGGGCCAGCCAACACAATCTGATCCGCGGTCCCTTGAACCAGCATGAGCGGCAGCTCTGCCGGGTACGGTGGTGGGGTCTGATCGATGAGGGCTTGAGCCAAAAGTGGCTCCTTCAGGGGGTTCTCGGTGAAGAAATCTTGTCTGAATACCCTGTGCCGGAGTGTTCCCTCGATGAAAGAGCCTTTCACGCACTGTTGGGCCATGCGCTCATAGTTGTCACGCGCCGCGCCCGTCATGAGGGAGTCGAAGGGGAGATCCGGGTAAGCCACCTTCCACGACCGCACAATGTCTGAACCGATAGCCCATCCAGCGACCTTGTCCCATTGACTCTCCACAATGGACGACAAGTTCGCAGCAGGAGCTGTCGCAGCGACGCCAACGAGATTCAACTCGGGAGCAAACGTCTTACTGAGGTGGCCGGTCCACAAAGCGCCATGCCCGCCCTGGGAGTAACCCATGACCGCAAAGTCATTCCCGGCCATTGCGCCAGGAACAGATTGAAGGGCGCGAATGCTATTGACCGTGTCACGAACTTGCTGATCCTTGATCAGATATAGCTGAAGTCCCTGAGTTCCCACTCCATATTCATCAGGGGCCACCACGGCCCAACCTTGGTCGATTGCTTCAGGCAGGAAGTTCTTCAGACCAGAGACCGGATCGGGTGCGCGCGAAGGCGCACAAGCATCGCCCTGGCCTGTAGTCCCGGCAAGGTACGCCACCATAGGTCGGGGCTTATCCAACTTCTTGTCAGGCACGAATGCCATGCCACCAGCAACGGCAGGCTCCCCCTGCTGGTCTTGGGTCACGTAAAGCAGTCGGTACGCCCGGGCATTGTCGACCTTGACACCGAGTGGTTCCAGCCGAAGCAGCGTTCCCGGCACATCACTGAAATCCTCTGGCGCAGTGTAGAACGGGTCCAGGCTCGCTTGGAGGGCGTGAGACTTCACATTGCTGATCGCAAGGAAGCCTGCGATCACGACAGGCACGGTCTGGACAACAGCTGCGGGCACCATCAGTGCAACGGCTGCGAAGACGACAAGTGAGTGGCGCGTCGTGGACTTCATCGCCCACGACTACCAGACATTGCAGACCACGTCGACCGTATCTCCAGGTTCATCTCGGCTCACCCTCACGGGCGACCCTTCGCCACCGAAATCATCCAGGGTGAACTCCCCAGACCGTCGTAAGGAGAGTAGCGCGTTGCCTGCGGCCGCACCTCCGCGTGCGTCAACAAGCCCACCAAGTTCATCCCGTCTCTCACCCTGACATCGACATCAACCATACCGCGTTCAAGCACGAGACCTAGCGCGAACTGCGACTCTCCACCCGCTGCGCCACCACGATCGCCATCGTCTGGACGAATCCCTGCGTCACCCGGCCCACTCCGAGGCTCTGCCCCATGACGTTGGCGTAAGTCACTCGCACAATTGACGTGCCTGCCAGGTAATAGTTCGCGTGCTGATCAGCGATCATCAACCAATTGACATCGCCGAACCTGATATCCACCGTGTAGTCGATGACCACTTCCAGCCCAGGGGTGCCGAAGACAGTCCGCAGCCCCCCCACGCGAGTGTTGACCTCCACCCGTCCACCACCGATGTCCGATGCTTCCTCTTGGACAAAACTCGGACAGGTGCGAGCCCGCGCATTCAAGTCAGCCCACGCGCGCTCGGCATCTGACCGGGTGCGGTACTGGAAAATCGCCGACGCGATCAGTGTGCCTCGACCCGATGCCTCATCCTCGCGGGTGATCGCTGTGGACACCATCGACTGCTGTGGACGCATACCCACGACATAATCGCCGTCTTCTTGCGGACACAGGTCCGGACGGGAAGCCTTGCGGCCTTCGGCAAAGAATTGCTCGTCCCGCGGCGCGCTGCCATGACGCATCCAACGCGGGATATCCGCGGCACTCATCGAGGAATTCGCCAGGGTGCGCTCACTCACCGGCCGGTAGGCACCCGCCTGAGCTGGGCCCGCAACCACCAGCGGCACCGCCAGGGCAACGGCTGCCGCCACGGTGAGGACAGGACGCAACGTCGATTTCATGACGCTACGGTGCCAGATCCTGCCCGCCACGTCCAGCGCAACGACGAAGAATGGGAACTTCACCTGCAGGATCTCTGCACCTGGTGCTTACGGAGCCAAAAAGGGCGTGTGCAAGACGGTCCCATCAAGGGGCCCTGGCCCCCACCGAAGCGAAGCATTCTCAATGATGAGGATTCGCAGTTAGTGATCGCGCCGCCGTGTCAGCACCCGGTGTTCGTGACACTCCCGTCAGGACAGATCGTGTTGTTCCAGATGACGTCGGTCAAGGTTGCCCTTGTCAGCCATGCTCCGGTGAGATTCGCCTGAGTCAGGTTCGCACCCGTGAGGATCGCGCCGGTCAGGTTGGCGCGCTTCAGATTCGCACCTGTCAGATCGGCATCGCCCAGATACGCCGATGTGATGTTTGCACCTTCGAGGTTTGCGTCGCGCAAGGTCACGTCGTACATCGTGGCCACCGACAGGATCGTCCCTGTGAGGCGTGCACGGGTGAAGTCCGCGAAAGCAATATCGGCGGATGACAAATTGGCTCCTGCAAGCAGAGCGTCGGTGAAGTTCATCTCCTGCCCGATAACCCATGCGAGGCTCGCACCGGTGAGGTTGGCGCGGGATGCGTCGGCGCCGCCCATGTAGGCCCAGGCTAGGTTGGCATCGGTCAGCTCTGCATCCGTCAGATCGGCGAATCCCAGGTAGGCCTGCTGGCAGGTTGGCGCACATGCGGGAGTTGCACGCTGCTGACGGCGGTGAAGGCCGGCAGGGCTGAAGTCCGCATTAGTAAGCGATGCCTCGTGGAAGTCGACTCGCTTGAGCCGAGCGCCCCTGAAGTTTGCCTCATCAAGTCGAGCGCCCCGGAAGTCCGCTCCCGGCAACCTGGCCCTGGCGAATCTGGCACCGCGTAGGTCGCCGTGGTAGGCGGCATCCTTCTGCGCGATGTCGCGACAGTTCGCCCGCGGACCCAGGATGCATGTGCGATCGCCCGTGCCCCAGACCTTAGGGTCACTGGCCGAGGCGACGCTGGTCGAGAGGCTGCCGGCAGCCAGCATTGCCGTGAGTAGGGCGACGATCCCTCTGAGCCCCATATGCCGGATCCCTTCCACGGAGAATTGGTTCGGACATTAGCTCCACGCAAGTCTCGAGTCCTGCCGTCCGCTCGGTTTCAGTCGGATTTTGCTCGCCCCGAGGGCGAGGCGGAGATGTGCGGGCAGAGTCGTCCCTGCATCTCAGGAGGGACTCTGCCCGCAGGAGACAAGGTGCCCCAGGGCTATCACGTGAAGAGCGAGGTCTCGCTGAGTAGCGCCGGTCCTATTCCCGGGTGCCTCGACCGAGTTTGGGCGTCGGGCAGGTAGCGCTCGCAAAAATGCAGAGGGCCCCGCAACCACGTTCGGTTGCGGGGCCCTCTGTCATGTCTCTACCGCCGCAATGTCATCCATGTCTATCCGAATGTCATCCGTGTCCATTCAAATGTCATCGATGTCCACCTGAGCAGTGACATTGCATGTCCATCTACGTCAGCTGTGGATGGACATCCAATGTCCATCCAACGTGGACATCGAGACATTCCGCGCTCAACAGCACCCGGGCAACTTCAATGGACGATCCAGGTCACACGCAAGTGAGCGCCGTGACCCGCAACCGGCTCAAACTGCCAGACACCACCCGAGGCGGCTACCCCCTCAAGTCCTATTCCAACATTCGGGCTGCCGGCGACTCCGGTGCCGTCATCGACCACATCGAGCACGAGAAGGGTCCCTTCCTCGAGTCGGCATCGGGCCACCACTCGTCGAGCGCCGCCGTGCCGACTGGCGTTCGTGACGGCCTCCCCCAGGCACCTCGTCAGGCAATCGGCAGCGTCCGGATGACTGTCAAGCACTTCGATCACATACGCATCCACGTCAATAGTCAGGTCGAGGAATCCGTGCCACTGCCTCGCGACGGCATCCAGGCGCTCCTGCACGTCGGGCGATGAATGGACGGGTTCTCGGCCCAGCCTCTGGAGGTCACCTGACGCCTCGTCGAGGAGGCGATCGACGCGGCGTTTGAGCTCGGGGAGCGAGGGATCCTCACCTCTCTGGAGCGAATCCAGATGGAGCCGGATCGCCAGGGACACGGCCGCGAGGCGGCCCTGGACCGGCCCATGCAGGAGTTCAGCAACCTGCTCACGCGTCACAAGGCCGACGCGATTGAGGTGACGGGTGATGTGCGCGAGTTCCCGGTTAGTGGCCTCGAGCCTCTCGACCCGCTCTGCAGCCTGCATCGACGCCTCGATCACGACGGTCAACCCCAGGAACAGCAGCAGGGCGGTAATCGCCCCGAGGGCAGACTCCAGCGGCGTCGTGGCCCAAGTGCACTCCTCCGGTCCCGCGCCAAGAACTAGCCGATAGGCAATAAACCCAGCGGTCGCGGCAAAGGTCAGCCACATCAGGCTCCAGGGTGCTCGGGGCAGGATGCCGTAGCGGCCAAGCGCGCCGAGAGCGAGCGTGATGAACACGAACACGGAGACGGCGACCGACGTCACCCCGAGGCATCCCACATTGAACGGTGCGATCACAAGCAAGAAGGCGCACAGGAAGGTCAGGGGGGCATTGACTCGAGCACCACCCATGAGGCTTGTCGTAACTCGCCAGCCCGACTCCCCCGTAGCGGGATTGTCCTGGGCGCTGGGGCTAGGAGCGGCAATCTCATGGCTGATGCCGCGCACCACGTCACTCGAATACGTCGAGATCTCGTCGTAGATCTCCTGGAGCCGATCCGTGCCCGGAGAGGCATTGAGAGCTGACACCTCTTCGCGCAACTTCCGAATCTCCGGTGTCACCACGCGCTCGACAACGCGCGCAAGCTCGCTTGACTGATAGGACGCATAGTTGGCGGCTTCTGCACGCATGGACACGAGGCGCTCTTGACGCAGGGCAAGAACGCGCATCTGGCGCTGTCGAGTCGCGAATGAGGCGACCGCGATCGTGGCGACCCCCATCAAGATCACCGTGAAGGCCGCGGAGAGCAGCGCATTCTGAAGCGAGATCTCAATCGTCCCCGCGGCGATAGATCTCAGGGAGGACGCCACCAGGGCTGACATCGCACCGGCGATGGCCCAGAGAACGGGCGCTGTCCACGACTTCACAGCCGCTCGATCTCTGCCGAGCACATGGACAAGGCCGGCGTACGTCGCGAGCGCAGCCAGTGGACCGAGGATGGACGTGCCCCAGCGCACGGCCGGGCTCAGATCGGGGGATTGCTCCCCCGACCGCGAGTAGATCGCCACAATGAAGAAGGGCACGAGAGCAGCAAAGACGGCAACGGATGTCGCCCAGCGGCCGCGAAGTGCCCGTGTGAGCAGGGCAGTGTCAGCGAACAGCGACCTGTCCAGACTGCCACAACCGCACCGCAAGAACCCTCGAGTTGAAGTCTGGGTCGGCTGTCAGCCCCAACGCCTGCAGTGTGCGCTGCACGGAGGCTTCCGCGGCCCTGAGCGAGGTGCCCCGACGGGCTGCGATCCCCGCATTCGACAAGCCCTCTGCCATGAGGCGGAGTATCTCCGCTTGCAGGGCGGTCACGACGATGTCCCCCATCTCGGCACCATGCTTCCCCGATCCCAAGGCCACCTGAGCGATGGAATCCTCGACCGCATTCGTGATGTCCGCCATGGACTCAAGGCGAGACTTCACGATCATGATGGTGCCCTCGGGTAACCGCGCCGACCCCTCGACAGCTAACTGGATGGA
>JAULZL010000193.1:0-2472 GCA_032117355.1 Candidatus Nanopelagicales bacterium | reverse complement strand
GTGCTCCTCGGGCGTGCCGATGATGCAGAAGCGGTCGATGATCTCATCGGGAACGAATTCGGCATGCGTGTTGCCGGCCCGGCCATGAGTGTTGTAGTCGTAGCCCTTGCGATGCTTGATGTACTCGGTGAGGGCCTCAGGCACGGCGCCACCGTCGGCGCCGTACCGTTCTACGATATCGGCGACGTGATTGCCGACCATTCCGCCGAACCAGCGCAACTGATCACGGGCGTGGGCAAGCGACTGCGGTGAGCCATCGGTGACGTAGGCCGGTGCAGCGACGCAGATGTAGACATCGTCCGGATTGCGCCCTGCTGCCGCAGCAGCATCGCGAACTGCCTTGATCGTCCATTCGGCTATCGATGGGTCAGCGAGTTGCAGGATGAACCCGTCGCCGACCTCGCCGGTGAGGGCGAGCACCTTCGGGCCGTAGGCAGCCACCATGACCTGAGCCCGGCTCTTGGATGCCCAAGGCAGGCGCAGCGAATTGCCGTTGTATCCAATCGCCTCACCGTTGACAAGACCCTTGAGATCGACGACTGCCTGACGCAGTTCGCCCACGGACACTGGCTTTCCGTTCGTGACGCGCACCGCAGAGTCGCCACGGCCGATGCCGATGACGGTGCGGTTTCCGTACATCTCATTCAACGTCGCAAAGACCGACGCGGTGACGGTGATGTCACGGGTTGCCGGGTTCGTCACCATCGGGCCGACGATGACATTGCGGGTCTCGTCAAGGATCTTCGAATAAATCACGTAGGGCTCCTCCCACAGGATGTGGGAGTCGAAAGTCCACACATGGCTGAAGCCGTACGTTTCAGCGCGCTTGGCCAGATCGATCACGCGGGCTGCCGGGGGTGTGCATTGAAGTACGACGCCTATGTCCACGGTGCTGCCTTCCTTGGGTGGGGGCTGGAGGTCTAGCGGGTGCGGGGGAAGCCCAGGTCGACGGAGGATGTCGCCGGGTCTGGCCAACGAGAGGTGACGGTCTTGGTCCGTGTATAGAAGTCGATGCCGGCCGGTCCGTACATGTTCGAGTCGCCGAACAACGACGCCTTCCACCCACCGAAGCTGTAGTAAGAGACCGGGACCGGAATCGGGACGTTGATCCCGACCATCCCGACATTGATATCGAACTGGAACTGCCGAGCGGCACCACCGTCGCGGGTGAAGATTGCAGTGCCATTGCCGTACTGGTGATCGTTCACCAGTTGCACAGCTTCTTCGTAGGTGTCGACTCGGACGACCGATAGCACTGGGCCGAAGATCTCCTCGTCGTAGCACTTCATGCCCGGCTTCACGTTGTCGATCAGGGAGACCCCGAGGAAATAGCCCTGCTTCGGAAGCTCGGCTGTACGGCCATCGACGACTACCGTCGCGCCTTCTGCGGGTGCACCGGCCAGGTAGGACGCCACCTTGTCGCGGTGCTCGGCGGTGATGAGCGGACCCATGACGGCGGATGGATCCGTACCGGGGCCAACCTCGATCATGGGGAGCCGCTTGGCTATGGCGTCGACGAGAACATCCGCCGCGGATCCCACGGCCACGACCACCGAGATGGCCATGCAGCGCTCACCAGCCGAACCGTAGGCCGCACTGACAGCAGCGTCGGCTGCCATGTCGATGTCAGCATCGGGCAGCACGATCATGTGATTCTTGGCGCCACCGAGGGCCTGCACGCGCTTGCCGTTAGCCGTCCCGGTTGAGTAGATGTACTGCGCGATGGGGGTTGATCCGACGAAGCTGACCGCAGCGATATCCGGGTGCTCGAGGATGCGGTCAACGGCAACCTTGTCGCCCTGGACGATATTGAAGACGCCATCCGGCAGGCCCGCCTTGGCGAGCAGTTCTGCGGTGAAGAGATTCACCGACGGGTCCTTCTCGCTGGGCTTGAGTATGAACGCATTGCCGCAGGCGATGGCATTGGCAAACATCCACATCGGCACCATCGCGGGGAAGTTGAACGGCGTGATGCCTGCGACAACTCCTAGCGGCTGGCGGATGGAGTAGACGTCAACACCGCTGCTCACCTGCTCGCTGAAGCCCCCCTTCAGCAACTGTGGGATCCCGCAGGCGAATTCGACGTTCTCCAGACCGCGGGCAAGCTCGCCGGCTGCGTCGCTCGGCACCTTGCCATGCTCAATCGACACCAGTTGCGCGATCTTGTCGCGGTTCTCGTCCACGAGCTGGCGGAACTTGAAAAGGATCTCGGCCCGGCGCGACAGTGATGAGGAACGCCAGCTGGCAGCAGCGCTCTTGGCCGACGCCACAACCGCATCGACCTCTGCTACGGACGCGAGCCCGACCTCAGCCTGCTGCTCACCCGTGGCCGGGTTGAAGACGGGGCCGGTACGGCCGGAGGTCGAGGCAACCAGCCCGTTGTCGATCCAGTGGTCGATCCTTCTCATTACTTCTCCTATTGCTGAGTGTTCGGGGTGAGGCCCATTGGGTACGCGCGTCAGACGAGGTACT
>JAULZL010000192.1:0-4671 GCA_032117355.1 Candidatus Nanopelagicales bacterium | reverse complement strand
TGCGGCCGCGGCCGCAGAGTCCCTGGGGTCAGCGGTCACCGGGGGGACCAACCTCTACTTCACCGAGCTCAACCGAGCCCGGCCGACCGGCCCCGAAGCCTTCAGCTTCTCGGTGAACCCCCAGGTACATGCCTGGGATGACCAGACCGTCATGCAGAACGCGGTGACCCAGGGGGTGATCGCCCGCAATGCCCGCGATCTGTACCCGAGGGCCCGGCTGGAGATCTCGCCAATCACGCTTCGGCCGCGGTTCAATCCCAATGCAACCGAGCCGGCACTCGATTACAGCAACACTGCCCTCCCGTCGCACGTGGACGCCCGCCAGTGCCAGCCATTTGCAGCAGCGTGGACGGTGCTCTCGCTGAAGGCGATCGCAGAGTCCGGCTGCATCGATGCGGTCACCTACTACCAGGCCACCGGGTGGGAGGGCCTGATGGAGCGAGCCGAGGGAACCTCACAGCCGGACGATTTCGCCTCCCGGCCCGGCGAAGTCTTCCCGGTGTATGCGGTCTTTCGCGCCGTCGCCGGTCTGGGCAATGCCCTGCGATGTGTCTCGAACAATCCGGCGACCGTCGATGCCCTCGCTCTGGAAGACGGCTCCCTGCTGATCGCTAACGCGACCGACCAGACGGTTCAGGTGCACGTGGGCAATGACCTGATCTCGGTCGACCCATATGCGGTCACCATCACCCAACGGAAAGGCCACCATGAGCACTGAGTTGTTCTCCCTTGCCGGCAAGACCGTCCTGATCACCGGGGCTGGCGGCATCATCGGGACGGTCCTGGCACGCGGCATGGCAGCAGCAGGCGCGACGGTCGCGGCCCAGGACCTCACCATGGAGCGCGCTGAAGCAGTCGGGGTGGCTCGTGCTTTTGCCGCAGATCTTTCATCGGTGGACAACTGCCGCGCCTTGGTTGCCGAGGCTGAGGAAGCGATGGGAGGGATCGACATCCTGGTCAACTGCGCCGGGATCAATCGTCGTAAGCCGATCGACGAGGTCACCGCCGAGGACTTCGATGCCATCGTCGCCGTCAACATGCGGGCCGTCTACTTCACCAGCCAGGCGGTGCATACCGGGATGAAAGCACGGGGTGGGGGTGTCATCGTGAACATCTCATCCCTCAGCGCCAAGTACAGCTACCAGACCATTTCGGTATACGCCGCGACCAAGGCAGCCGTCTCCTCGATGACGAGATCCTTCGCGCAGGAGTGGGCCAAGGACGGAATCCGGGTCAACTGCATTGAGCCCTCCGTCGTGAAGACTGAATTCACCAAGCCGCTCTGGGGGGAGCCGCACCGACAGCGCTGGTTCGACGAGACCACGCCGCTGGGCCGACTGATGAATCCCGAGGAACTCCTCGGGGCGGCTATCTACCTGGCCAGCGATGCCTCCAGCTACGTCACCGGCCAGGCCATCACCATCGAAGGTGGCATCACCACCGGCGACAACTGGGATTCATACGCCTGAGACCACGGGCTGCTCGAGCCGCTAGTCGCAGACTGCTCCCTTGGACGCAGAGCCGACCAGCTTGGCGTACTTGGCGAGGACCCCACGGGTGTAGCGAGCAGGCAATGGGCTGAACTCCGCCCGGCGGCGATCGAGCTCCGCATCGTCCACCAGCAGGTCGAGGGTTCGCTCAGCGACATCGATGCGGATTCGGTCGCCATTGCGGACGAGGCCGATCGGACCCCCGTCTACGGCCTCGGGTGCAACGTGGCCGACACACAGGCCGGTCGTGCCGCCGGAGAAGCGGCCATCGGTAATCAGCATGACGTCCTTGCCAAGCCCAGCACCCTTGATTGCTCCAGTGATCATCAGCATCTCGCGCATTCCCGGACCACCCTTGGGGCCCTCGTAGCGAATCACCACCACGTCGCCCTTCTGGATGGAGCCGTCCTCCAGTGCAGCCATCGCCGACTGCTCGCGCTCGAATACCTTTGCGACGCCCTCGAAGGCCTCCACCGGGACTCCGGCGTTCTTGACCACGGCCCCCTCGGGGACGAGCGATCCGCGCAGGATCGTGATGCCACCCGTCGGCGCGATGGCGTTGGCCGAGGCCCGCAGGATCACGCCGTCGGGGTCTGGCGGCTCGATGCCAGCGAGGTTCTCCGCCATGGTCTTGCCAGTGACGGTCAGGCAGTCCCCGTGCATCAGGCCCGCGTCGAGCAGGGCCCGCATGATGACCGGCACGCCGCCGACGCGATCGATATCGCTCATCACGTAACGGCCGAAGGGCTTGACGTCAGCGAGCAGGGGCACCTTGGAGCCGATTCGGTGGAAGTCGTCCATCGACAATTCGACATTGGCCTCGTGAGCGATGGCCAGTAGGTGCAGCACGGCATTGGTCGAGCCACCAAAGGCCATCACGATGGCAATCGCATTCTCAAGTGACTGCCGGGTGATGATGTCGCGCGTGGTGATGCCCTGCCGAATCAACTCCACCACGGCCTCCCCCGAGCGCCGGGCGAAGCCGTCCCGGCGCCGGTCGACGGCAGGCGGGGCGGCGGATCCCGGCAGAGACATGCCCATCGCCTCCGCCGCGCTGGCCATGGTGTTGGCGGTGTACATCCCGCCGCAAGCCCCTTCACCCGGGCAGATCGCCCGCTCAATCGCGTCGACGTCCTCACGGGACATCAACCCGCGAGCGCAAGCCCCAACCGCTTCGAAGGCATCAATGATCGTGACGTCCTTCTCGGTACCGTCACTGAGCTTCACATGGCCCGGCAGGATCGACCCGGCGTAAACGAACACAGAGGCAACGTCAATGCGGGCCGCCGCCATGAGCATTCCTGGCAGCGACTTGTCACATCCGGCGAAGGTAACCATGCCGTCGAGCCGCTCGGCCTGCATGACGGCCTCAACCGAATCGGTGATGATTTCGCGGGAGACCAGGGAGAAGTGCATGCCCTCGTGGCCCATCGAGATGCCATCGGAAACCGAGATGGTGCCGAACTGCATCGGGAAGCCGCCCGCCGCGTGGACACCCTCCTTCGCGGAGCGGGCCAGCCGCTCCAGGGACAGGTTGCACGGGGTTATCTCATTCCAGCTCGACGCAATGCCGATCTGGGGCTTGGGGAAGTCCTCGTCCGACATGCCCACCGCCCGCAGCATTCCGCGGGCTGCTGCCCGCTCGAGACCATCGGTGACATCCTTGCTGCGCGGCTTCATGTCGGTCATGGGAAGGACCTTATTGGAGGCCGACGGGCGCGACTAAAGGGTCGGTGTGCCGGGCCGTCCCCGGTCACCCTGCAACCCGGCCAACTCCTGCGTCAGCCCTGCCGTCCAAGGTCGGCGTCAGGATGAGCCGAAGGCGCAGCGCGAGGAATCCGGCAATCATGCAGCCCGCGAGCAGCAAGGCGATCCACGCGATGCTCAGGCCCGCGCCCAGCATGAGCCCGGCGATTCCCGGGCCGATGATGCCCGAAATCGACCACACCAGGCTCATCGTCGAGTTGTAGCGACCGCGCAGCTGATCCGGCGCCAGGTCGTTGACCAGTGAGGGGGCAACGGGAGCCCAGACCGTCTCGCCAACCGCGAAGAGAGCCGATGCGATCAGGATGACCGCGATCGCGAGCATGTGGCCCAGTGCCAGGCTGGATCCGATGAGCAGCCATGATGCCGCCCAGATCACCGCCACCGACAGCAGCAGAAGGCTCCGTGACCGGCCCTTGATCCACCGGAGCACGAAGAGTTGGCAGAGCACAATGGTGAAGGTGTTCACGGCAAAACTCGCACCGACCCAGGAGACATCCTGATCGTTGATCACGGTGATGAAGACCGGGACCCCGACTTCAAGGGCGCCATAGCCGCTGGTGAGCAGCACCACCGATAGCACCAGCAGTCTGCGTAGGCGCCGGTCGGCAATCACCTCGCGAAATCCCCCGGCGTCCGTGCCCTCTTCCTGGGCAACCCGGCCGACTCCAACCCCCCGCAGAGTGAGCATCACCGCGAAGTAGAGCAGGAAGCTGGCCGCATCACCTGCATAGAGCCACTGGAAGGTACGCAGATCGGTCTCGGAGACGACAAGTGCGGACACCAGCCCCCCGAGCCCCAGGCCGAGGTTCAGCAGCATGAACTGAATCCCAAAGACCCGCTCGCGCGCCTCGGGAGCCGTCACTCGCCCCAGCAGGGCGGATTGGGACGGCCAGGCCATGGCGCCTCCCAACGAGAGGATCGACGTGACGGCAAAGGCCTTCGGCAGGGTGTCGACGAAGGCCAGCAAGCCGATGCCGGTGGCCTCGACAAGGAGGCCAACCATGAGGATGGGACGCGGCCCGAAGCGATCGGCTGCCCAGCCAACGACGGGGAAGGCAATCAGCGATACCGCCGCTATGTAGCCGATGATCAGGCCGGCCGGGCCAGTGCCGAGCCCCCGTACCTCACCGAGGTAGACGATGAGGAGCGGCATGGTGAGCCCGCCGCCGACGGCAGACAGGGCGACTCCGAAGAGAATCCGTCGCGCCGTCGGAGTGAGCGGCTCAGTCATGCTGGCACCGGGATGCGGTTCAGCAGGGGCTCACCGGCGCGCCACCGTTGGAGTTGATCGCGGACCAGGTGCTCGGCCCGGGGAAGGAAGGCGCTGGTGTTACCGCCCACATGAGGGGTGATCAGCACCCCACTGCACCGCCACAGCGGGTGGTTGGGGGGCAGCGGCTCCGGATCGGTGACA
>JAULZL010000191.1:0-2929 GCA_032117355.1 Candidatus Nanopelagicales bacterium | reverse complement strand
AACATGGGCGACAAGCCGGTGATCTTCGTGAGCTGGTTTGACGCGGCTCGAGTGTCCAACTGGCTGATGAATGGAGGGACGAGTTCGTCGAGCACGGAGACAGGTGCGTATACGCTCGTGGGCGGCCAGACCAGCGGCACTGCCCCGGCGGTGAACCCGGGAGCGACGTTCTACATCCCGACGGAAAACCAGTGGTACAAGGCGGCGTACTACAAGGGCGGAAGCACAAACGCGGGCTACTGGGACTACGCCACGCAGAGCGACACGGCTCCGACGGCGGTGACATCGGGTTCAACTGGCATCGGCTCCGCAGGTAACGCAGGCAACTTCGCGAACTTCAACCAAGCAGCCGACTGGAACAGCCAAAACGGCAATGTGACGACGGTGGGCACGAATGGCGGGGCGAGTGCCTACGCTGCCTTTGACATGAGCGGCAACTTGTATGAATGGAACAATCTCACGGGTGCTGCCGGCTCGTCTCGTGGGCTGCGGGGCGGCAACTGGAACTACATCGGCGCGTCCGGCTTGTCGTCCTCCATCAGGACGACGAACGCCCCGTCGTTCGAGGGCAACGACGTCGGTTTTCGTCTCGCCGCCGTCCCCGAACCCTCCACCTACGCCATGGCCCTCACCGGTCTGGCCTGCGGCGGCTACACGATGTTCCGCCGCCGCAAGCGGGCCTGACGTTCACGAACCAACCAACGTGATTCCAACGCGAGGGGAGCGGGTCGCCATCATGGGCCTGCTCCCCTCTGTGTTTTCATGGCGAGTCTTAATCAGCACGCACCACCCTCCTGACCCTTCCTGCACCTACTTCCTTCCGCGAATACACCCCCGCCCGATCCGCCGACAGGCAACGACCGAAAGCCCACTGCCGTAACCCCTCGATCTTGTCGCCTGCGGTCACGGCCACGGGCACGACGTTCTGCGAGGCCTGAATAAGCGGCACGTCCAAGAGCGACGCCAGCCTGCAGCACGACTTGATCTCAGCCCCCGTCCAGTTGGTATCGTCCGGCCGGGCCTGCTTCGCGTCCAGCCCGTAGTGCCGCGTGTAGATACCCCAGATCGCGTCCTTCTGGTCACGCCCCGGGAGATCGACGAAGAACACGCCATCGAACCTCTCCGCACGGGCGAACTCGGGTGGGAGTTTGCTGGCGTCGTTGCAGGTGCCGATGAAGAAGACGTCCGAGTCGTGGTCATTCAGCCACGTGAGCAGCGAGCCGAACACGCGGGCCGTTACGCCTGAATCTGTTTGGCCCGAACTCGTTGCCCCGGCCAGCCCCTTCTCGATCTCGTCGCAGAACAGCACGCAGGGGGCCATTGCATCGGCCAACGTGAGTGCCGCCCGGACGTTGCTCTCCGATTGGCCTACAAGGCTTCCCAGCAGGGCACCTACATCGAGGACCACAGTCGGCCGGCCAGTTTCATTCCCGAGGGCTTTTGCGAACTGACTCTTGCCGCAGCCGGGAGGACTGAGCAGGAGAACGCCGCAGGGCCTATTGCTGACGGTGCCCTCGCTCTGTCGCCGCATGGCCCGCAGACAGAACGCTTTGAGGTTGTCGAGGCCGCCGAGTTGCTGGAATGATTCAGAGCCGCGGTGGATCGAGACCAAGCCAGACTTCTTCAGTTGCCCGGCCTTGATCTCCCATGGGGTTTCGGCCTTGAGCGTGCCATGCCTGACCAGCGACAGCGAGTAGGCATTCTCGGCTTCGCTACTTGTCAGGCCCTTGGCAGCGTCGATCACCCGGGGAAGTTCATGGTCAACGCACACGAAGAGTTTGTCGAGTTCCGGGGGTATCTGCGTCACGGGGGCCAGCACGACGATGAAGGCCCGGTTGTGCTTGCCCGCGATAGCCTGCCTCGCGACGGCTCGGATGAGTTCCACGCTGCCCATGAAGCGATGCAGGTTCTCGAACAGCAGGACCATCGTGCCGAAGCCTTGTGAGACCTGCGGCATGGCCCTGATGCCAGCGAGCGGGTTCTGTGTCTCTGCGACGCCCGGGATCGCGATCTCCTCGACGGGAAACTGAATCCCAGAGTCACAGTTCCAGATGCCCAGCCGCCAGTTCTCCGCGCGGCACAGGTCGGCGATTTCCCGGGCGGCTTTGTGGGATTCGTGAGTTTGGACCCAGATACCCGTGAAGCAGGCCGAGATGAGTTCGTGGAGGCGGGAGGTGAGGGTGGGGATAGAAGGGGACGGTGCGGGCGTCGTCGTGTTCTTGGATCGGGGCATAGTGTCTCCGTGGAAGGGGGCGAGGGGTTGTCGGGGGCTGGGTTGACGGCGGCGCATTCAAGGAGACCTGATAGATTCGAAGCCAGTTCGACTTTGAGAAGATGGATGTCCTACGGCTTCTACACATCAAGGAAATAACCATGCGTCATCGAATCCTGTCAGGTCTGCTTGTCGTGGCGGCGATGGCACTGATGACGGCAAGGCCCGCGCAGGCGGCTGATGACGACATGCAGGCGGTCAAGGCGGCAAACGTCGTTTTTCACGATGCGCTCAACACGCTCTTCACCGGCGACGCAGCCCCCATGAAGGCCATCTGGTCTCATGCCGACGACGTGACCTACATGGGGCCTGTGGGCGGCATGCAGGTCGGCTGGTCGCAGGTCGAACCGTACTGGGACAAGCAGGCAGCCAAGAAACTAGGCGGCAAGGTCGACCCTGTGGACGTGCATATCACTGCTAGCCCCACCTTGGCCGTCGTTCACTACTACGAGAAGGGCGAAAATGTCATCGACGGAAAGCCGCAGCCCGTGAACATCCGCGCGACAACCACTTTTCGCAACGAAGGCGGCGAGTGGAAGGTGATCGGCCACCATACCGACACGCTGGCATACCTGCAGAAGTAGGGCGGCAGATTTGGCGTTCAGAGGATGAACTCCCTAACAGTGCGCCTCACAGTCGACACCTTCAGGGGGTGAG
>JAULZL010000190.1:1218-6095 GCA_032117355.1 Candidatus Nanopelagicales bacterium | reverse complement strand
GCGAACCAGGCACTCCTGTTGTCGTCAGTCGTACCCGTCTTTGCTGCGGCGGGCCTTTGGAGGTCCCGGGCGGCGAGGGCCGTTCCGACCATGACGGTCTTGTTGAGCGCAAAGGTGACGGTGTTAGCAGTGTCAGCATCAAAGGCGGCCGTTGTTTCGCTCGGACGCTCGTATAGAACGCCTCCATTTGGCCCCACGACCTGGTTGATGAAGGTGGTGGTGGCCCGAACCCCGCTGGACGCAAAGGTCGCATATGCGTTGGCGACGTCAAGGCCGGAGGGAGAAGCTGTCCCCAGGACAAAGGTGAGATCCAGGTTGTCCAGATTGAGACCGGGAGTGTCCTGCGGGATCCCGGCTCGGAGTGCAGCATCAGCCACCTGATCAACACCGATGTCCGATTCGAGTTCAACATAGGCCGAGTTGATGCTGCGTTCCGTTGCCTGCAGCAGGGTAACGGTGCCGTAGGACCTGTTGCCGTAGTTGTTGAACGTGTAGCCCTTCACCGTGGCTGGTGAGTCACCATTCCACTGCGAGGAGAGCGGGATGTTCTGTTCAATGGCCGCCGCCAGGGCAAAGGGCTTGAAGGTCGAGCCGGCCTGGGCGAAGGGCCGGGTTGCGTTGTTGATCTGATCCTTGACGAAGTCCGAGCCCCCGTACATCGCTACGACCTCGCCTGTGCCAGGACGCACTGAGGCAAGGCCAATGCGAAGGCCCTCAGTTCCCGTGGTGGGACCTTCTTTTTCAACCGCTTTGACCGCGGATTCCTGAGCCTTCTTGTCAAAGGTCGAGACAATCCGGAGGCCACCTCGTTGAATCTCGGTCTCGTCGAAGCCCATGGTGATGAGTTGCTCGGTAACGGCCTCAAGTAAGAAGCCTGTCTGCCCGCCAAGTCGGTTCTTCGCCTTCAGCTTTTTGATCTTGGGAAACTCAGCTGAGTCGGCTGCCTGCTGGGTGATCCAGCCTTGCTGAACCATGGCATTGATGACCGAGGTCCATCGAGCCTGCAGTGCCTCGAGATTCTCCTCCGGGGCTAGTCCATTGGGCGATTTGATGATGGCCGCCAGAACGGCCCCCTGAGATACGTCCAACTGAGCCACCGGCACGCCGAAGTAGGCGATCGAAGCTGCCTCAATCCCGTATGCGCCCCGACCGAAGTAGATGGTGTTGAGGTAATCCTCGAGGATCTGATCTTTGGAAACGACGGTTTCGAGCTTGAAGGCAAGTAGGGCTTCGCGGATCTTTCGATTCCAGGATCGGTCCTGGGTCAGATACGCATTCTTCGCGTATTGCTGGGTCACCGTGGAGCCACCCTGAGTTGCGCCGCCAACCACGTTGTTCCAGGCGGCACGGATCAGCCCCGCAGGTGAGATCCCACCGTGCTCGTAAAAGGATCGATCTTCCGCAGCAAGGACGGCCCGCTGCACGTCCTCGGGGATCGTTGTGAGCTCCACGCTGCGCCTGGTGGCCTCGCCCAGTCGGCCGAGTTCAGTTGTGCCATCGGACCACAGGACGATCGTGGCCTCACTGGTGGCCACTTCGTTGGGTGAAGGCACGTTGGTGGATGCAACAGCCGCCACGCCGACACCGACTCCGATAAGGACGAGTACGCCCACCGCCAGGAGGATGCGACGCACCCAGCGCCACCCACGGCCGCTGATCGGCGGGCTTGAGGCCTTCTTGCTCACGTGGATCCTTAGGTTTCGATGGAGGGGAGGGCGCGGCGCGGAATCCCATCACCAAGGACGTACGTCATGGTCAGGAAGTTCCAGTGACAACGCTGGCATACCTCGACAACGTAGACCGTGAAGGAGCCGAACCGGTGTGCCATGTCCGTTAGTTCGGCGGTCTGCCGAACTCGGCCGGAATAGGGCCCCAATTCATCCCCGTAGACATACGTGACGGTCACCAGTCCAGGGTCCTTGCAGATAGGGCAGGGTCGACCGGCCTCTTCACCATGATGCTTGGCCGCTCGCAGCAGGTAGGTGTCAGCCTCACAGGCACTGCTGTCCAGGGCGCGGCCCCGATGCAGTGAAAGAACTTCCCGGCGCCTCTCCAAGGTGAAGTCAATGACTGCGCGCGGACGCGCCGGGTCAGCAACCGGCTCAGGAGGTGGGAGAGGGCCACGACGAGGGGGTTTCGTCTGACCGGAGTCCCCGCGAGCAATTGACCCGCGAATCGATGCCTTCCGACGCACGGCCATAGCCAGATCGTACGACCGGCCGCAAATCTTGACCGATATATCGAATCGATATATCTTTTCGCCATGGCACGACGGTCAGACATCCTGGAGTTCGCCGTACTTGGGCTCCTCGATGAGGGCCCCCAACACGGATACGAACTCCGCCGCCGCCTCGTCCCAATCCTGGGAACGCTGCGCCCCATCTCATTTGGATCGCTCTATCCGGCGCTCAAGCGGATGACTGAACGGGGCTGGATCGACCCCGTCGATCTAACTCCAGCCCGTGAGAGCACCGCCCCGCCGCTCTCAGCCCGTCGCACTCGGGTGGTCTATTCCGTGACCGGCGAGGGCAAGGAGGCCTTTGCCTCCTGGGTCAACCAGTCAGGCCCGGAGTCATGGGACGACGAAGGCTTCGCCGCGCACCTGGCCTTCTTCTCTCGCACTCAGACGCGGGTTCGACTGCGGATTCTCGAGGGCCGCCGCTCCCGGATGGAGGAGCGAATTGCCGCCCTGCGCGAGGCCATGGCACGCAGTCGCGAGCGAGTGGACTCCTACACCATGCAACTCCAGGCTCACGGCCTTGAGGGTGCTGAACGTGAAGTTCGCTGGCTCACCGAGTTGATCATGGCCGAGCAGTCGGAGCAGCCCTCCGCACCAGATCAGTCACCTGACGAGGGCGATCTGTCCTCGCAACACATCAAGGAGAAGTAATGAGCACCGTTCGCGTTGCAATTGTTGGAGTCGGCAACTGCGCTTCCTCCCTCGTCCAGGGAGTGGAGTTCTACCGAAATGCGTCGGTCGATGAATTTGTCCCAGGCTTGATGCACGTGCAGTTCGGTGACTACCACGTTCGTGACGTTGAGTTCGTTGCGGCATTCGACGTGGACACAAAGAAGGTGGGGCTGGACCTTGCTGAAGCAATCCGCGCCTCCGAGAACAACACGATCACCATCTGTGAGGTGCCACCGACCGGAGTGATAGTTCAACGCGGTCACACCCTTGATGGGCTGGGCAAGTACTACCGGGAGATGATCACAGAGGCGACCGCTCCAGAAGTTGATGTCGTTCAGGCTCTCAAGGACGCAGCGGTCGACATCGTGGTCTGCTACCTGCCCGTCGGATCGGAGTCTGCTGCTCGCTTCTACGCCCAATGCGCAATTGATGCCGGCTGTGGTTTCGTCAACGCCCTGCCGGTGTTCATTGCCGGGACTCCTTCCTGGGTGAAGAAGTTCGAGGATGCCGGTCTGCCCATCGTCGGGGACGACATCAAAAGTCAGGTCGGGGCAACGATCACGCACCGGGTCATGGCCAAGCTCTTCGAGGACCGAGGCGTCATCCTCGATCGGACGTATCAACTCAACGTCGGCGGAAACATGGACTTCATGAACATGCTTGAGCGTGACCGACTGGAATCCAAGAAGATCTCCAAGACCCAAGCGGTCACCTCGCAGGTCGCCAGCCATGTCATGCCCGCACGCGACGTTCATATCGGCCCATCCGACTACGTCGCGTGGCTGGATGATCGGAAGTGGGCCTTCGTCCGCTTGGAGGGCCGGGCCTTCGGCAACGTCCCGCTGAACCTGGAGTACAAGCTCGAGGTTTGGGACTCACCCAACAGCGCTGGAGTCATCATCGATGCCGTGCGAGCCGCGAAGATCGCCTTGGATCGGGGTATCGGTGGCCCGATCCTGTCCGCATCCAGCTACTTCATGAAGTCGCCGCCCATTCAGTACTCCGATTCAGAGGCCATGCAGGCTGTCGAAGACTTCATCGCGGGGAGAATTGAGCGCTGATACCGTCCAACAATCAACCCACGACATAGCCGCGCTGCCGCCGTACCCGTAGGGACGCTATGACCGCCCTGCCGAGGGGCGTGCGACTGGCTGCTCTGCGCGAGGTTCTGGCCACCAGGGACTTTCGCTGGCTGTTCGCCACGCGCCTTGTGGGGCAGTTCTCGGATGGTCTACTACAAGCAGC
This sequence comes from Candidatus Nanopelagicales bacterium, assembly GCA_032117355.1. Classification (GTDB taxonomy): domain Bacteria; phylum Actinomycetota; class Actinomycetes; order S36-B12; family S36-B12; genus REEB460. Next base: position 1,939 of record JAULZL010000190.1, on the reverse strand, counting down.
CCTCGCCACCTTCGTGCTCTTCTCGCCGGAGAGGCAGCCGAACGCAGTCAAGGTGGCAACAGCTTTTGCCATCCTGCTACTGCCGTACTCCATCGTCGGACCCTTCGCGGGGGTTCTCCTAGATAGGTGGCGGCGACGGAATGTCCTGGTTCGAGCGAACCTACTGAAGGCGGCGGCGACCCTTCCGGTGATCGCACTTGTGGTCGCCACGAACGATGGCCCCCTTCTCGGGGTGGCGGTCTTGGTCGTGCTGGGACTTGGGCGATTCGTGCTGGCCGGGCTTTCAGCCTCCCTCCCGCACGTGGTACAGGGACGTGATCTGGTCACGGCCAATGCGCTTACGCCGACCGCCGGGACGATCATGTCCGCCATCGGGGCGGTGGCAGGGATTGCCCTACGCGCGGCAGTGGGCGGTGGCGACCTCGGTAGTGAGATCGTCCTCGCCAGCGCAGCGATGGGCTTCGTTGCAGCGGCCGTCATCGCCAGCCGCATCGGGGTGAACGCACTTGGTCCGAGTGGTGAGCGGGCAGCCGACACCGTGCGCGGAGTCGCGTTAGGTTTCGTCGCAGGGCTTGAGGCACTGCGACGGGCCACGGTGGCGCGGCGAGCACTCACGGCAGTGGGGGTTCACCGTGTCGCCTTTGGAGTGCTCACCGTAGGCGCCCTGCTGCTGGTGCGAAACACCTTCAATGCGCCCTCTCAAGCTGACACCGCGCTAGAG
>JAULZL010000190.1:0-1208 GCA_032117355.1 Candidatus Nanopelagicales bacterium | reverse complement strand
TCATCGGCATCGGATTCATCATGGCCGGATCTGCCATGCCCAACTTCATCCTGGTTCTCGCCGGTGCCCTGTTCATAGGCTTTACCGGCCAAGCCCTCAAGGTATGTGCCGACACGCTGATCCAGCGCCATGTCGCCGACGATCGCCTTGGCCGGGTATTCGCGCTTTTCGACATGATCGTCAACGTCTGTCTGGTCACAGGGATCACGGCAATGGCCTTCACCTCACCGATGAGCGGCCAAGCACCGTGGATGTACCTGGGCACCGGGACACTCCTTGTCGGCACGGGATCCTGGTATTGGCTTCGCCAGCGCCATAGGCTCTGACACCGGCGGCAGAGGCCGCTCAGGTGTCAAAAGGAGATCGCCTTGTCCAACAAGCATCCAGGGAAGCGTCATTGGGGCATACGTTCATTCGCCTCCCTGCTTGTGTTCGTGATCGCAGCAGCCCTCACGCCCATCGCCATGATCGGTCACTGGGGGAACAGGACGATCGTCGATTCTGAGCAGTACATCGCGACGGTCGGCCCTCTGGTCGACAGTCCGGAAATTCAAGAGGTGATCTCCGGCAAGGTAACCGAGATCATCGTCCAGCAGGTCGACACGACATCGATCGTCGATGACTTCCTTGGCGCCTTCATCCAGAACCCTTCGGTCACCGACAAAGTCGCAGCGCCAATTGCTGCCGGGGTCAACAACCTGATCGGCGAGCTAGTCCGTAAGTTCGTCGCTTCCGATGCCTTCCGTGACATCTGGATCACTGCGAATGTCGAGGCGCAGAAGAGCATGGTGGCCCTCTTGAAGGGCAAGAGCAGCGGGCCGATTCAGCTCAAGGGCGACGCTGTCGTGCTTGACGTTTCCTCACTCCTCACCGCGGTTCAGCAACGCGTTGTCGACTCCGGGCTCTCCATTGCAGCCAATGTCACGATCCCGGACAACGATCGACAGATCGTCCTATTCGAGTCTCGCCTCATTGGGCAGATCCAGTTCATCTACGCGCTGACCTCACCCATCCTCTTCTGGTTCCCGCTCATCATCGCGCTGCTGTTCGGCCTCTCCATCGCTCTGGCACGCAATCGTCCGCGGACTGTCCTGACAACGGGGGTGGCGCTGATCGCCCTCGGCGGGGTGGCACTGTGGATGATGGACTACGCCGAGGCCATGATGGCGAGGGACATCAAGGGATCAGTGCTCGAAGGGGCTCTGACG
>JAULZL010000189.1:0-4566 GCA_032117355.1 Candidatus Nanopelagicales bacterium | reverse complement strand
GGGAATGCTGGAGCCAGCCGGGTACACCGTCCTGCTTGCGGCTGATGTCGCGGAGGCGCAACGTCACTTCAACGCACGGGATCCCGACGGAGTTATCGTCGATGTCGACCTCGGCCACGGTATCAACGGATTCGACCTTGCCGATGCTCTGAGACAGCGCAGCCCTGCGCTGGCAATCGTGTTCCTTACCCATATCCCCAGCGTGCGATTCCTCTCCCGGAACCGAGTCCCCATCCCAGAAGGCGCCGCCTACCTGCGCAAGGACCAACTCTTCGACAAGGACATCCTGCTCAACGCGCTCGAGGCTGCCCTGCTCGGCAAGGTCACCGGCAACCATCGCCATGACGGGCCGCTCGACCAGCCCGACCCCGTGCTGTCGCGAACGCAGGGTGCCGTCATGCACCTTGTCGCCCAGGGGCGCACCACCAAGGAAATTGCCCGGATCCGCGGCACCAGCGTGCGGACGGTCCAGGATGTCATCAACCGTGCGCGCGCGCGGATGAAGGTCGATGACACCGATGACACCGATGACACCGATGACACCGATGACAACGCGACGACGGACGGGGCGGCGCCACTACTGCCTCACGACTCCAACGGACCGGGCAAGGCGTAGGCAGTGGACGCACTCATCCGCAGGCTGGCAAGCCCGCAGGCCACGTCCCTAAGCACGCTCGCAATCGTCTTCCTCTTCTTCGTCATTGGCACGTCTTCGGTCATCACCTTCACGGCCACGAATGCAACGTCCCTGGACCTCCTCGTCTCGGCCGCTATGAGCGTCGGGGTATTCGGGGCCATCGCGCTAAGCCGGACTCTGCTTGTTCGTCTCGCCGACTACCGGGTGCGGGCGGGATGCATCCTCCTCGTCGTCGTCGTCGCGAACCTGATGAGGATCCTCGCCCTCGACGAACTCTTGAATCAACTGGAAGTAACTGGCACGCGAACCCTGCTCACTCGGATGGCGAGCGCTACATTCATCACGCTCGTCGGAATGATTGTCGTCGGCGAGCTTGCGGCCCGACGCGAGCGATTGAACGCTGTCGTCGCGGCCCTCACCGCCCGGTCAACTGACTTGTCGCTTGCGATGGCCAGCTATGCCGACCGCCTGAATCTGGCGACGAAGGAATTGCACGCGAGCATACGAACGATGCTGGACCCTGCACTGTCGATCGTGACTCGGGAGGTGGGACCTGCGTCCACGACATCGATGCTCACGAGTGCTCGTGTGATCCAGGAGACCCTGCGGCTCAGCGTGCGGCCCATGATCGACACCCTGGCCGAAGCGGCCAACGCTGACCTACCGGAGACGTCCATTCCAGATGTGACAACGTCCACTCCCCACTCCAGCCAGGGCACCATCGACATCATCGATTCCATCCGGCCCGTTCTCGGCGTCGTACCCCTGCGGATCATCGGATTCCCGTTCATCGTGGCGATACTTCCGCTCGGGCCCGCGCTACGCGCAGTTCTTGTCCTCACCCTTACCTGGCCCATGCTTAGCGCCATTCGGCGACTGTGGCCCGCCCGATATCGCGTCCTGCCCACGGGCCGAGCCGTCGTGGTTCTGACAGTGACCTACCTCATCACCGTCGCCTTGCCGGTACTGCTGTTCATCGGCGGAGCTCGCCCATTTCTGAACGAAACGTTCGATACCTGGAAAGTCACCTCGCTGTTGATCTGGGCCATGGGGTTCTTCGTAGCCAACGCCTGGTTGGCGTCCTGCATATCCATTTTTGAGCGATCGCGCCGCCTCACCGCGGAACGACTCGTCGAAGTCAACGACCAGATCGAATTGTCAATCGCCCGGATGCGCCAGCAGATCTGGTTCACACGCCGCAACCTCACGTGGGTCCTCCATGGCCCGGTGCAGTCGGCGTTGGTTTCGGCCGCTCTCCGGCTCGAATCCGGTGAGACCATCGGCCAGGCAGAGCGCATCGTCATTCACGACAACATCGTGGAGGCCTACGCGAAATTGAACGCCGGTGGCCCCAGCTATCCGGACTTTGCCAGGTTCAGTACCGACCTGACCGGTATGTGGTTCGGCATCTGCGAGATCGAATTCTGTGACCCTGACGCATTGATTGGCCGCCTGGACACCGATCCGGCCGGCACCGCCTCGCTCATCGAGATCGCCACTGAGTCGGTCAGCAATGCGATCCGCCATGGCAAGGCCACCGCCATCAGCATCACCGTTCGCGAAGCGAACAGCGGCCTCGTCACGCTCCTCATCAGCGACAACGGCGCTGGCCTGCCGTCCGGCTCGCAACCGGGTATCGGGAGCGACCTGTATGCATCGCTGGCCCACGAATGGTCCCTTACCGGGTCTTCCGATGGCACGACCCTCACCGCACACGTGCCCTGGACGCCGCAAGAGCCGAAAACGCCATCATCAGGCGGCCAACTCTGATTCGGCGAGCAGGATCGCGCGGCGGGCGAAGTATCGGAACGTGAAGCGCCAGGGGCCAAAGGCGAATTCGCGGATCGGCCAGGCTTTCATGGCAGTCAGCAGTCAGCAGTCAGCAGTCAGACGACTGACTTAGCCCGATTATCGGACGATTTGGCGATCAAGATCTCAAAAAGCGCGCCAAACCGTGCGGTTTTTGATGCCCTCGAAAATCCGTTTCCTACGGTCGAAGAGTTACAGACGGCTGCGCCCTCTGCAGGAGACACACATCAAGAGGGATTGTCGGCACTTTCGGCCCCGCCCAGGGCCCACGACCTAGCAAGGGGAAGCCCCGCGATGAATGACCGTAGTCACAAGATCAGCGAGAGCCCACGTCACATCGGCACACCGCTGGCCGGCACCACTGCCCCCACCCCCTCGCGCAGGGGACGCACCCGCATCCTTGCCGCCCTGACCACCACCGTGCTCCTCGCCAGCGGGATCACCCTCGCTAGCGGCATCACCCTCGCCACCGCACCCACCGCAACCGCCGTCACCACCACTGTCTGCCCCACGCCGCCCACCTTGCGCGCACCGAGGTGGACTCCATCGCCACGGACGCCTGCTCCTGGCACCAACTGGAGCGGCTGCGATCTGGCCTACGTCAATCTTTACCAGCAGAACCTTGCCGGCGCGGACCTCGCCGGCGCGGACCTCGGCGGCGCAACCCTTGGCGAGGTGAACCTCACCGGAGCGGACCTCACCGGCGCGAAGTTCGACTGCAGACCTTGGACCTCTACCAACCCTTACGTCGACACCACAGGATGCGCGGACATGTACAGGGCGGTCCTCAGCGGCGCAAATCTCACCGGCGCGGTCCTGACTACCGTGTCGGCGGACAGTGCGACCCTGATCGGCGCGAACCTCACCGGTGCGATCCTGAAGGACGCGAACTTCAACAACACAAACCTCACCGACGCGAACCTGACCGGCGCGGACCTGACCGACGGTGGTTCTGGCGACCCCACACAAGGGGCGTCAATGAGTGATGCGATTCTCTACAACACTGTGCTAACCAGCGCGAACCTTACTGCGGCGAGGCTTGCTGGGGTGAAGCTCACGAAGTTGACTAATTTCAATAGCGCGGTCATGACAAGCACGAACCTGACCGGCGCTACGTTGCTGTGCTACGCGGGAGCACTCGGAACGGGAATCACCGCAACAACCGGTCCGACACTGCCCACCGGTGCCTCGTTGACAGCAGGCACGCTGACTTTTCCCATGGCCTCGTGTCCGGCACCGTCGGTTCCGGCAATGCCGACAGCCGTGGCAGGCATCGCCCAGGCCACGGTTACCGTCACCGCAGGCAGTACCGGAGGTCCCGTAGACTCCTTCACCGTTACAGCGGCACCCGGCGGTGCGACCTGCACGGTGACCGGCTCGGCAGGTAGTTGCACGGTCACGGGTCTGACTCCTGGCACCTCCTACACGTTTACCGCGACCGCGACTAACCTCGGGGGAACCTCCGGATCGTCGGCGGCGTCGGCGCCCGTCACCCCCGCCGCTCCACCGCCACCGCCACCTCCTGCCCCTGAGCCCGAACCGACCCCGGAGCCAGAGCCGGTCGTGAGTGCGACTCCAATCCCTGCCACCACGACCCCATCCGTCACTCTGGGCTGCGGCCTCATCCCGATCGCCTGCGTCCCGCTGCCCAACCCGGGCAGGATCACCGCCGCTGCAGCAGGACGCTGGACGGTCCAGCAGGTCGCGTCGATCCCGCCCACGCAGATAGCACTGCTGCCGTTGAGCGTGATCAGGCTGCTGCGCCCGGCGCAGGTCGCGGCCCTGAACACCCTTCAGGTCAACCAGATCCGACCAGGCGCTGCGGCAGTGATGCAACCCGCGACCATCGCGGCCATGACCCCAGCACAGCTCACTGCGATGCGGCCGGCGTCGGTCGCCCGCCTTCAGCCGGACGCAATCCGGCCGCTGACGCCCACCCAGATCGCAGCGATCAGACCCGCGGCATTCGCCCTCATGCCCGCTTCGCAGACCAGCGTCATCAGCGCCATTCAGATACCGGCATTGCCCCCTGCTGCGATCGCGGCCATCCAGCCGTCATCGCTCGCAGCCGTGCAGCCGACCACCCTGGCGGCGCTGAACAACGCCCAATTGCGGGCCCT
>JAULZL010000188.1:0-7821 GCA_032117355.1 Candidatus Nanopelagicales bacterium | reverse complement strand
GTCGGCACCGGCCTCGGCCTTGCCCTCGTGGCCCGGCTGGCCCGTGGACTCGGTGGGACCGCGCAGGTCGGGATCGCACCTGAGGGTGGCGCGCGTTTCACGGTCGAACTACCCCGCAGAATCGCCAGTCAGCGCGTAGGGTCGCAGGTATGACGACCGAGGTCCACGTGCAGGACGCGCCCACGCGACGCGCACCTGACGAGGTCGTCGAGGCTGAGCGAATCGACAATCGACCTTTGTCTCGCCGCCTACTGGCGCCCTTGGTCACCGCCGGGGTTGTCGTGATCGGATGCGGCTACCTGTTCGCGGTTGACCCCAACGAGCCGGGCCACTACCCGCTCTGCCCAACGCGTTCCCTGTTCGGGTTCGACTGCCCAGGCTGTGGTGCCATGCGCGGAACCCATGCGCTGTTGCACGGGGATATCCCCGGCATGCTCGATCACAACATCCTGCTGGCCGTATTCATCCCGCTCGCCGTCGTGCTGTGGGCGCGCTGGCTTGTGCGCGCGGTTCGCGGAAGACGGCCCGCCGTGACCTACCGTCAGTTCCGCCAGCAGACGACGATCTCCGTGGTGGTTTTGGTAGCGGTCCTCGTCTTCGGGGTCGTGCGCAATTTCGTGCCGTATCTGGGATCAGGCACCTGACGGCGGGCCGTGTGGCGGCCCGTGGTTACCCTGTACAGCGTGACGGTCCTCGATGACATCCTGGACGGCGTCCGTTCCGACCTCGAGCAGCGGATGTCCATCGTCCCAATCGAGGAACTGAAGGAACGAGCCGAGCAGGTGCGCAAGCCTCGTGAGGCGTATTGCGTGCTCAAGGGTGAAAGCGTCGCGGTTATTGCCGAGGTCAAGCGCGCCAGCCCGAGCAAGGGGGCGCTGGCCGAGATCGCAGACCCGGCAACTTTGGCGCGTGAGTACGAACTCGGGGGAGCCCACTGCATCAGCGTCCTTACCGAAGGTCGTCGCTTCGGTGGAAGCCTGACCGACCTCGCGGCGGTCCGTGCCGCAGTCGAGGTTCCCGTCCTGCGCAAGGACTTTGTCGTGTCCAGCTACCAAATCTGGGAAGCCAAGGCCTACGGGGCTGACATCGTGCTGCTGATCGTGGCTGCACTCGAGCAGTCCGCCCTGGTGAGCCTGGTGGAACGGGCACAGAGCCTTGGACTGACCCCGTTGGTCGAGGTGCATGAGGCCGATGAGGTGCGCCGCGCACTGGACGCTGGAGCCAGGGTGGTCGGTGTCAACGCTCGCAACCTGAAGACCCTTGAGGTCGACCGTTCGGCCTTCGCCAGGCTGTCACCCATGATTCCTGACGAATGCGTCAAGGTCGCAGAGTCTGGCGTCCGCGATGCGCATGACCTGATCGCGTATGCGGAGGCCGGAGCCGACGCCGTCCTCGTAGGCGAGAGCCTGGTGACCGACCGGGATCCTCGAGCCGCCGTCCACGACCTGGTGACGGCCGGGGCTCATCCAGCACTGCGACATGGGAGAGCCACATGACCGCGTCCGCGACCGGCGTGATCGCACCGGGCCACTATGGCCCCTACGGGGGCAGGTTCGTCCCTGAGGCGCTCACCGCTGCCCTCGATCAACTCGACGCTGCATTCCGTCGCGCCCTTGAGGACGAGCACTTCGCGCGCAGGCTCGAGGACCTTCATCGTGACTACTCGGGCAGGCCGAATCCCCTCACGAAGGCTGAGCGATTCGGCGCTCACTGTGGGGGTGCCGTGGTGTACCTCAAGCGTGAGGACCTCAATCACACCGGATCCCACAAGATCAACAACGTCCTCGGCCAGGCCCTGCTGGCGGTGGCCATGGGCAAGACCCGCGTTATCGCCGAGACGGGGGCCGGCCAACATGGCGTCGCGACCGCAACGGCCGCGGCCCTGCTCGGCCTGGAATGCACCGTCTACATGGGGGAGGAGGACACTCGACGCCAAGCCCTCAATGTCGCCCGCATGAAGCTTCTCGGTGCTCAGGTCGTCCCGGTGATGACCGGTAGCCGAACCTTGAAGGACGCCATCAACGAAGCGATGCGCGACTGGGTCAGCTCGGTCGAGTGCACCCATTACGTGCTGGGCACGGTTACTGGCCCATCACCGTTTCCGGAGATGGTTCGGTATTTCCACTCGATCATCGGCCGTGAGTCGCGCGAGCAGATCCTTGTCGCCGAAGGGCGACTTCCCGACGCCGTTGTGGCCTGCGTCGGTGGTGGATCAAACGCGATGGGCCTCTTCAGCGGCTTCATCGACGACCCACAGGTGCAACTTCGAGGCTACGAGGCGGGCGGCGATGGGGTCGAGACGGGCCGGCATGCGGCGCGATTCGCGGCCGGCGCACCGGGAGTTCTGCATGGCGCTCGTACCTACGTCATGCAGGACGAATGGGGGCAGACTGTGCCCTCCCATTCGATCAGCGCCGGCCTGGACTACCCGGGTGTTGGTCCCGAGCACGCCTGGCTGCACGACACGGGGCGTGCGATCTACGAGTCGGTCACCGACTCGCAGGCCATGGATGCCTTCGCTGTGCTCTGCCGGACGGAAGGGATCATCCCGGCGATCGAGACGGCGCATGCCCTCGCAGGCGCAATGCGTCTCGGGCCACAACTTGGGCCATCGGGCCTGATCATCGTGAATCTCTCGGGGCGCGGTGACAAGGACGTTGCGACCGCTGCGCGCTGGTTCGGCATCGACCTCGGCGAGGCGGCGACCGCTGGCCTCGGCGTGGAGATGGCAGAAGGTCGCTAGCCGATGCCCGCACCCAGGCGGACCCTCGCCGCGGTTTTCGAAACGGCCCGTGCAGAGTCGCGTGCCGCGCTAATCGGCTACCTGCCGGCTGGCTTCCCCAGTCCTGCGGAGTCCGTGCGGCTGATCAACGCCATGGTTGCGGCGGGTGTGGACATCATCGAGGTTGGCCTGCCGTATTCGGATCCGTTGATGGATGGCCCGGCCATCCAGGAAGCCGTCGAACTAGCCCTTCGGGTCGGGACGACAACGGATGTCGTGTTGGACACCGTGGCTCAGGTCTGCCAAGCGGGTGCGACGGCAGTGGTGATGTCCTACTGGAACCCAATCGAGCGGTACGGCGTCGAGCGTTTCGCAGCGCGCCTGCAGCAGGCAGGCGGGGTTGGCCTCATCACTCCGGATCTCACCCCGGAGGAGGCGGAGGCGTACGTTCGCGCGACCGAGGAGTATGGGTTAAGCCGGATCTTCTTGGTCGCACCCTCGTCCACGGATGAGCGCATCAGCACGGTCACGTCGGCGTCGTCGGGCTTCGTCTACGCGGCATCGACCATGGGCGTGACGGGGGTTCGGGCGGAGGTCGGGTCCGCAGCCGCGGATCTCGTCCGCCGGACCAGAGAGCGGACCAACCTGCCCATTGCAGTGGGGCTGGGGGTCTCGACCGGCGATCAGGCCCGTGAAGTTGCGGCGTACGCGGATGGTGTCATCGTGGGATCTGCTTTTATTCGACGTGTTCTCGACGCGGCTGGGCCGGACGAGGCGGAGGTCGCCGTAGCCGACCTGGCTGCCGATCTGGCTCGGGGCGTTCGAGGCTGATTCGGGAGTCGCGTACGGTTATCGCACGCTTCGTCGCGAATGGTCGACGGGCGGAACGAACTTCAGCAAGGCGAACGTCAGTAAGACGAACGTCAGTAGGACGAATATCGGGAGCAGGGAGTAGATCAGCATGAGCGATGCAGGCAACCGCCGGCGTGACAAGGCCGCGGCAGCGCGGCAACAAGCCAACGTGGGGGAGAAGCGGCGCGAGCGTACGGTTCGGATCGCCGGCGGAGCAACCGTGCTGGTCGTAGTCGCGGCCATCATCGGCTTGGCTTTCTACGCCAAGAGCACCGACACCACCGGGCAGCCGGTACCTGTGGCGCAACCGGATCCGTCGGCCCCGCTCCCGGCGGGCGTGCTGCCCGCCGGTGACGCGCACGAGTACGGGGTTCCGTACGGCGCGGCCGCTGCAGATGCGCCCATCTTGGCCATCTGGGAGGACTTCCAATGCCCGGCATGCGGTGCCGTAGAGCAGGCAAATGGCGAGGGCATCGCAGCACTTGCGGAGGCTGGGAAGGTGCGCTTGATCTGGCGCCCGACGACCTTCTTGGACGCGAACCTCGGCAGTGATGCGTCGTCACGCGCTGTCGCCGCGTGGGGATGCGCCATCGATGCTGGCAAGTCGCGCGAGTACCACGACCTGATCTACGCCAACCAGCCCGAGGTCGAGGGCACTGGCTGGACCGACGAACAACTCATCGGGTTCGCCGAGCAGTCGGGCATCACCGGGCCCGAAGCCGAGAAGTTCGCGTCTTGTGTCGCCGATCGCACCTACCTGGTGTGGGGTGCAAACAGCACCCAGGCCTTCTACGGGGCAAACGTCCAGGGAACGCCGAGTGCCACCCTGAACGGCCAGGACCTCGCAACCGAGATCCTGGTTGACCCAGTGAAGCTTGAGGAAGCAGTCACCAAGGCAGCTGCAGGCTAAGTCGCGATGATGTCGATGTCGGCGATCGTGCCGAGTTCCCTGCCCAGTCCCTCACAGGGAGTCTGGTTCCTCGGCCCGATCCCGGTGCGCGCCTACGCGCTGTTCATCATCGCGGGGATCCTGGTTGCGGTCTGGCTGGGGAACCGTCGCTATGTCGCACGTGGCGGGCGACCGAGCACGATCACCGACATTGCCATCTGGGCCGTCCCATTCGGGATCGTGGGTGGACGGCTTTACCACGTGCTTAGCGACTGGCAGTTGTACTTCGGTGCAGAGGGCGCCGGCTTCCTCGCTGCCCTACGGATCTGGGACGGGGGGCTAGGTATTTGGGGGGCGGTAACCCTCGGCGGACTCGGAGCCTGGATCGCAACCCGGCGGATGGGCATCCCGTTGCCTCCCGTGGCCGATGCCATCGCACCCGGCATTGCCCTGGCCCAGGCGATTGGTCGATGGGGTAACTACTTCAACCAGGAGCTTTTCGGTTCCCCGACGACTCTGCCGTGGGGGTTGCAGATCGATGTGATCTACCGTCCCGAAGGCTTCGCGGAATACGAGACCTTCCACCCCACCTTCCTCTATGAGTCCCTGTGGATGGTTGGGGTTGCTCTCATCCTCATCTGGGCTGATCGACGTTTCACCCTGGGCCATGGTCGGGTCTTCGCCCTGTACGTCGCCCTGTACTGCGCCGGACGGCTCTGGATCGAACTCCTGCGGATCGATACCGCCAACCAAATCCTCGGCCTGAGATTGAACGTCTGGACCGCGATGCTGGTCGGCATCGGAGCGATCCTGTACTTGGTGATCTCGGCCCGGATGCGCCCCGGGCGCGAAACTGCTGTCGATCCCCGACCCGAAGTTCAGCCCGGGCAGCAGGATTCCGAGCCAATCTCAACCGAGCTCGAGAATTCCGGTCAGCCCCCCGAGGACGAAGGGCCTGCTGCATCGGCTAGTCTCTCGACCTGATGGGCCAACGTCGTCCCGTCGACATCATCAGCGCTCTCCCCGCCCGGTTTGCAGGGCTTGGCGGCGCTGGGTATCGGTGGCGACGAAAGGATGGCAATGCATCAGGTCAGGACGCCAGATCTGCCGGCTGCGCAGGGCCTCTACGACCCCAGTTTTGAGCGGGATGCATGCGGTGTCGCTTTTCTCGCCACGCTCACTGGCGTCGCTTCCCATCGAGTCGTCGCTGATGCACTGACCGCCCTGCGCAATCTTGAGCACCGCGGGGCCTCGGGGTCCGAGCCCGATAGCGGGGATGGTGCCGGCATCCTGATCGGCGTGCCCGACGAGTTCCTTCGGGCGGTAGTGGACTTCGATCTGCCACCTGCCGGGCACTACGCGGTGGGGATTTCGTTCCTTCCGGCGGATCCGGGCGAGGCGGTCGAGGCAAGGCGCGCCATCGATCGGCTAGCAGTGGACGAGGGCCTCGTTGTCCTCGGGTGGCGACCCCTGCCCACTGATCCCTCCGCGGTGGGCGCCACGGCACGAAGCGTGATGCCCTCCTTCGAACAGGTCTTCCTGGCTTCGTCGACGATCGACTTGTCCGGCATCGATCTGGATCGACTGGCCTTTTGCCTGCGCAAGCGGGTCGAGGCCGAGGTCGGCGTGTACTTCCCCTCGCTGTCCTCGCGAACGATCGTGTACAAGGGCATGCTCACGACCAACCAGCTGGAACCTTTCTACCCCGACCTCTCAGATCCTCGAGTTGCCTCTCCGGTTGCCCTGGTTCACTCGCGCTTCTCAACGAATACCTTCCCGTCGTGGCCACTTGCCCACCCCTATCGATTCATCTCGCACAACGGAGAGATCAATACCGTCCAGGGCAACCGAAACTGGATGCAGGCACGGGAATCGATGTTGACCTCGACCATCATCCCGGGCGACCTCACCCGGCTGTTCCCCATCTGCGCACCGGGGGGCAGCGACTCGGCATCCTTCGACGAAGTTCTGGAACTCCTCCACCTCGGTGGGAGATCCTTGCCACACGCGGTCCTCATGATGATCCCCGAGGCCTGGGAGAACCACCCGGCGATGGATCCGGCCCGCCGGGCCTTTTATGAATTCCACGCGACCTTCATGGAGGCGTGGGATGGCCCGGCCAATGTCTGCTTCACGGACGGCACGGTGATCGGTGCGGTCCTGGATCGAAATGGCCTGCGACCGGGGCGGTTCTGGGTGACGGAGGACGGCCTAGTCGTGCTGGCTTCCGAGACGGGCGTCTTGGATATCCCCCAGCACACAATTGTTCGCAAGGGTCGGCTGCAGCCCGGTCGGATGTTCCTCGTGGACACCGCAGCCGGCCGGATCATCGAGGACGATGAAGTCAAGGCTGAATTGGCGGCAGCCGCACCCTACGAGGACTGGCTTCAAGCGGGCCTGGTCCACCTTGAGGACCTGCCCGAGCGAGAGCACGTCGTGCACACTCCGGAGTCGGTTGCGCGCCGCCAGCAGACCTTCGGGTACTCCGAGGAGGAGTTGCGGGTCATCATCGAGCCGATGGCTCGACACGGCTACGAGCCCATTGGTTCGATGGGGACGGACACCCCGGTCGCGGTCCTGTCCAGTCGCCCGCGCCTGCTCTTCGACTACTTCCAGCAACTTTTCGCTCAGGTCACCAATCCGCCGCTCGACGCTATCCGGGAGGAGATCGTCACCTCTTTGGGCAGCATGATCGGGCCGGAGGGCAACCTGCTCGAGGCCGATCCGGCCCACTGCCGGCAGGTCGTACTTCCCTTCCCCGTCATTGACAATGATGAGCTTGCGAAGGTCCTGCATATCAACGCGGACGGCACCCTGCCGGGCTTTGCCGGGGTTCGGATCTCCGGTCTGTACCCGGTGGCCGGGGGAGGCGACGCCCTCGAGCGTCGGTTGAGCGAGATCTTCAACGAGGTCGATGCCGTCATCCGCCAAGGGAAGCGGTTCATTGTCCTGTCCGACCGGGACAGCAATGCCGAGAAGGCACCCATCCCGTCCCTGTTGCTCACCGCCGCCGTCCACCACCATCTCGTGCGAACCAAGGCCCGGACCATGGTGAGCATGCTGGTTGAGTCGGGTGATGTTCGGGAGGTCCATCACGTCGCCTTGCTCATCGGATACGGCGCCGCCGCTGTAAACCCCTACCTCGCACTGGAGACCGTGGAAGACCTGGTCCGTCGCGGAGTGATCACCGACACCACTCCTGAGCGGGCGATGCGCAACGTGGTGAAGGCCCTTGGAAAGGGCGTCCTGAAGGTCATGTCGAAGATGGGGGTTTCGACGGTTGCCTCATACCGGGGGGCGCAGATCTTCGAGGCAATCGGGTTGTCCAAGGCCGTGGTTGATGCCTACTTCACGGGCA
>JAULZL010000187.1:447-3063 GCA_032117355.1 Candidatus Nanopelagicales bacterium | reverse complement strand
CGACACTCAATGGCAAGGACGTCACTCAGTCCTTCCCTGCGGAAGCGGGAAGGGTGTCCGTCGGACCTCTCACGCGGTACGCGGTGTACACATTCACCGTTCGGGCGGTGAATTCGGTCGGCATCTCGGGGCCCTCCAACGCGAAAACCTTTAGGGTCGACCGATGAGGTATCCGCTCGGGTCGATCGGGTGCATGTGGCGGCAACGTGTTCCACGTCGCCTCAGTCGACGCCGTACGTGAGCATCTGATGAGCTGACGCCGCGAGGCATGCGGGGTCGGTCTCCTCTCGTTGGATACCGACCCCGCACGCATTGGCACACCTGTGAACTCGCTCGGGGAGCGCTGATGAGCAGGGTGTTCGCCACGTCTGCCTCGATCAAGGCGCTGAGTGAACTCCTGGGACAGCGGTGGGACGGCATAACAGGAGATCTCGCTCCGGAGGCCCCTGGGCTCACCTTGTACTCGTGGGCGGAGGTCATTGCCGCAATAGGGGGTCGAGCACGGACCTTCTCTTCGCGAATGACCGGGTCGGACTTCGAGGGTTTCGAGGAGGAGTACCCAAGTCTCCACGTCTCCGCAGGCAGCTCACGGATGGAAGCTGCAAGCTCTGCAGGACGGGTCTTCTCTCACCATCGCGGCGAGTCAGTCGAAGCCATCTTCATCGTCCGGGAGACGATCACGCGCAGCGTGTACGGGGAGCAGAATTGGCAGTTCGGCACTGACTACGCAGTGGTGTTCGAGTTGTCTTCAGGCGCAGTCGGCATCTCCAAGGGTGGTCATCACGACGAGGCCCTCTTCGTCAACATCGCTGATGACGTCGATTCCCTCGTCATCCCGGACCGCTCCGATGAATGGAGTTGGGACAACCAGCTCGGCGAGAACTACGAGGTTCACCGCGTCTGGATCCCTCTTGGGGACGTCGCCGCGGCCACCCCCTAGCCGAGAGGAGACCCGTGAAGTCCGGTCCGCGCAAGAGCATTCGAATGCCCATTCGCCGCCACGGTGCATCGTCTTGTCCCTGCGCGACGCCTCCCGCATCAACGCAGCGGTGGTGCGAAGTTCCAACGGAGGCGACGAGCTCACTGAGGCCGATCCCTGGTCCCATGGTTAGCCCGAACTCCATTGGTCTGAGTGGGTCCGCACGGGTTTGGATGAGACGAAACATATTGGGCTCTCCCGGCATGAATGTGGGTCGGGATCTGCTGATCGGGCTGAAAGCCCATGTGTCGCAGGGGTTTCGTGGTTCAGGGGGCCTATTGGGTGACGCGCACGTTTGGTGACCTAGGTTTGGCGGTGTCTAAGCCATCCAAAAGAAGGGCCGCCCGTGCGCGCCACGACGCTATTCAACCGCCTTCTCGACCTGCCCGGGACATCGGTATCGGAAGTGACGTTCGCGTCAGGCGTCGTCTCGGTGACCGTGTCGCTTCGCCGCCGCCGACTCCTGTGCCCGTGTTGCGACTACTGGACGTCGTCCGTCTACGACACCCGGCCCGCGCCGTCGTCGTGGCGGCACCTGGACATGGGCAAGTGGAAGCTCGTCATCCGCGCCAGCCTGAGAAGGCTCAACTGCCCGGAGCATGGCGTCCTCGTCGAGCAGGTGCCGTTCGCCCGGCACCGGTCCGGGCTCACCCGCGACTTCGAGGACCTCGTGGCCTACTTCGCGACGAAGACCGACAAGACCGCCATCACCCGGATCCTGCGCATCGACTGGGACACCGTCGGGCGTGCCTGCGAACGAGTCGTCGCCGACGGACTGGACCCCGGCCGGCTGGAAGGCCTCGTGAGCATCGGCGTCGACGAGGTGAGCTGGCGCAAGCACCACCGCTACCTCACCTTGGTCACCGACCACGTGGCAGGCAAGATCGTCTGGGGAGCCGAGGGCAAGGACACCGCCACCCTGGACGCATTCTTCGACGACCTCGGAAGCGAGAAAGCCGCTGCGCTGCAAGCGGTCAGCATGGACATGGGGCCCGCGTTCGCCAAGTCCGTCACCGCACCCGCGCACGCCCCTCAGGCCGTCATCTGCATCGACCCGTTCCACGCCGTCAAGCTCGTCGGCGACGCACTGGACGTCCTGCGCCGCCAGACCTGGAATGAGCTGCGCCAGCTCCCCGACCAGGCCGCAGCCCGCAAGTTCAAGGGCGCCAGATGGTCGCTGATGAAGAAACCCGAGAACCTCACCGACGCCCAGTCCGCCACCCTGCGCAAGCTCCGAAACCGCGGCGGCGACCTCTGGCGCGGCTACACCCTGAAGGAGGCATTCCGGGCGATCTTCTCCGGCGACCTCGACCCCGCCGACACCGCCGAACTCCTCGACCGCTGGATCTCCAAGGCCAGCCACTGCGCACTCGCCCCGTTCGTCAAGGTCGCCAAGACCATCCGCAAGCACCGAGACGGCATCCTCGCCGCCATCCGGCTCAAGATCAACAACGCCCGCGCCGAGGGCCTCAACAACCACGTCCGCCTCATCACCCGACGCGCCTACGGATTTCATTCACCCAACGCAGCACTCGCCCTCGTCATGCTGTCCTGCGGCCCCATCCAACTCCAACTCCCACACGAGCGAGCCCCCGGATGACCCACATTCATGCCGGGAGAGCCGGAAAACCGAAGGA
>JAULZL010000187.1:0-437 GCA_032117355.1 Candidatus Nanopelagicales bacterium | reverse complement strand
CCTGGGTGGAGTCGGAGACGCCACCAGGAGGCTGTACCCGACCGCAGAGAACACAGCGCCGATGACCACGATGAGGGAAAACCGAAGGAGTACCGAGCCGAGGACGATGCCACCTGCGAGTAGCGCAGCGGCAATACCGATTGCCTCCGGAATGGCTGCGACGAAGATGGAGCCGGCAAGTGCGGCGGACACTCCTACCGAGGCGGTATGAAGGGTCAGCCCAACAGCGATCGACTCTGGCACCCCGTCGATGACCATGCCGATCGCGAGGTTGCGAGCCTCCTTCCGGGTGGCCCCATGGACCTGCGGGCGGCGCGTTAAAGCCCGTAGTGCATAACTCGAGGTAACAGCAGGCGGCGAACGCTACTTTCGGAAGTACCACCAACCGGAAGGAGCGTTCGCCATGATCAAGTATGCCCGCTTGACCCTGCAACTTC
>JAULZL010000186.1:0-2102 GCA_032117355.1 Candidatus Nanopelagicales bacterium | reverse complement strand
TCGAGCCGGGTATCGCCAGGGCAAGCACGGCAACCGCGGTTATGACGATCGCCCCGGCGAAGGATCGGCGGGTGGAAATCGGCGTTGATGGCCGATGACGGAGGCACCACCAGCCGATCAGCACGACTCCGGCGCTGAGGAACCAGACAATGACGTAGCCACCAACGGACATCGGCACGATCCCCAGGATCGGAGTTGCCGCCTTAGCCACCAGGCTGGCCACCACTGATGTGCCTGCGCCCAGGGCCAGTACGCGCCAACCGGTCATCTGGGGCGAGGTCTCTGACTCGACGGCGACGCCGAGGGTGTAACTGGCCACCGGAACGAGCAGTAGCCCGGCACCGACAAGGGCCAGAATTACCCAGAGCAGCACGGGCGACACCGGGGATGGACTCGGCTCCATACCTACGGCAGCGCGGAGCCATGCGGCCGCGGCGTCCGCAGTCGCCTGGTTGAACACGATTCCGATGTGATCCGCGCCCTGGATGGTCATCGCACTGCGCGCAGTGCGCTCATCCATATCGCCGTAGGTCTGCCCGACGGTCCCTTGCGGATACCCCGCACGCAGGCCGTCCACGGCGGCACTCGTGAAACTTGTCGACTCCAGCGAGCCCACCAGAAGCAGCAGATTTGGGGGTATGGCCGGCTGTCCAGCGGGGATGTCCGTAGCACTAGGCAGTGAGATCGCCACGATCGCTGCAAGGTCAGCGTCCGGATTGATGGCGGCGTAGCGCACGACCGCACCCGCACCCATGGAGTGCCCGAGCAGTGCTAATCGTGTTGCATCAACCTCCGGCTGACCCCGCGTCCAATCGAGAACCTTCCCGAGGGTCGCCTGCAGGGCATCACCCGAAACCCAGCGCGGGGAGTTCTCGATTGCGAGGGGGAGTGGATTGTGGCCGTGGCCATCCGTGTCGTAGGTCACCACCGTGAAGCCGCTTCGCATGAGAGCCCGCGCAAGTGGATCCATAATCTGGGCAGACCCAGCAAAACCATGGGCGACCACGACCGTCGGAGCTTGATCTGACGTCGAGAACACTGTCACTGGAACACCCGACACATCGACGCTTCGAACTGACCCACCCGACTGTGCTCGGGCAAGCCCGATCAGGCTGGCGGCGATAAGCACCACACCGAGGAGGCCGAGGATCGTGGTGCGGACGCTGCGCATCCGCGGAACGCTAGCAAGCCTGGGCAGCCTGTCCATACGATCAACCCGTGGCCACCCAGAGTCGACCTATCGTCGATCCTGCAGCCCCCGCATGGACGGCCATCGTGCTGTGCGGTGGAAGGGCTTCTCGCCTCGGCGCCGACAAGGCGCAATTGGTGGTCAACGGGCAGCGCCTCATCGATCGACTTGCCGCGGGACTGCCGACGGATGCTGCATTCGTGCTCGTCGGCCCAGACCCCGGTGCGATCGGCCGACCGGTCACGCTCACCCGGGAGGATCCGCCCTTCGGTGGTCCGGTCGCCGGTCTGGCAGCGGCCCTGCCGTTCGTGCGCAGTGACCTGATGGCCGTGGTCGCGGTTGACATGCCATTCGCCGCCCATGCGCTCACCGGGCTCGTGGACCTGTTGCGCGAGCCGCCGACTGACGGGGTGGATTGCGTTGTCCCGGTTGATCCCGAAGGTCGACGGCAGCCCCTGTGCGCGACCTATCGAACCGTTGCCCTGCGTCATGCCCTGTCAGCAATGCCGACGATCCCCGGCTCGTCCATGAGGGAGCTCCTCAGCCATCTAGATGTCATGGAATGTCGCATTGACCCGGACTGGCTAGTCGACATCGACTATCCGGAGGACCACCAGCGTCTGATCGACGTCGACATCCGCTAGGCCAGCCGGATGAACCTTGGCTGCCATGGGAGAGCACGTGTTGAGTCGAACGCAAGTGGGCTGAGATCGCCATTGGGTGACCGACATCCCCGACAACAGGCGAACTTCCTCATCGACCGGCCTGGACAGCCAAATCAACGAGGTAGGGCTTGCCAACGAAGTGATGGCTTGTGCCCCGTGTCGATCCCGGGGCTGCTCTTGATCATTCACGCCATGCCCACCCGCTACCGAAGGAAGCCGTCATGAGCCGTCAGGGCAAGCCGGCCTAC
>JAULZL010000185.1:0-7127 GCA_032117355.1 Candidatus Nanopelagicales bacterium | reverse complement strand
GGTTCTGATTATCGACCGCGGGTCTGTCACTGGTATTCTTCGACCGATCGGCGTGGCCCTGGTTGTCACGTCGCGCAAGCGGAGCCTCGGCTCCCACCCCTGAACCGCTCGCACCAGCCGATACCGGCAGGTGCACTAGGTCCCTGGGGTTTATGTCAGGAGCGCCTGCGGGCGCCCATCTGCCATGCCGAGACCTCCGTGCGCGCTGCGCCGGAGGTTCTGTGCTTTCCGGGGTGGGTCGGCCAATCGTGACGAGCAAGGAGGCGCCATCAGCGTCGAACCCCGGATCAATGACCGGATCCGAGTCCCCGAGGTGCGCCTCGTGGGACCAAATGGTGAGCAGGTGGGCATCGTTCGAATAGAGGACGCCCTTCGGCTCGCAGTGGAGGCTGATCTCGACCTGGTCGAGGTGGCCCCCATGGCCAAGCCGCCGGTCTGCAAGCTCATGGACTTCGGGAAGTTCAAGTACGAAGCCGCCATGAAGGAGCGCGAGTCCCGACGCAACCAGACGCACACCATCATCAAGGAGATGAAGCTCCGTCCGAAGATCGACTCCCATGACTACGAGACCAAGAAAGGTCACGTGGAGCGATTCCTCCGGGCAGGCGACAAGGTCAAGATCACGATCATGTTCCGCGGTCGTGAGCAGAGCCGCCCAGAGCTTGGACTCCGCCTCCTAGGACGACTTGCGGAGGATGTTGCAGAACTCGGCTTCGTCGAGGCAACGCCCAAGCAGGACGGCCGGAACATGATCATGGTCGTGGCACCCCATCGCCGGAAGGTTGAGGGGACCAAGTCGCGGGATGAGCGCCCTGAAGATGCCGAGGTTGACTCCGCCGAGTTGGATGCGGCAGCAGAAGCCTGAAACCAAGCCCCCCGGTTGGCCGGGAGGCACTGAACTAGAGCGAGGAATGCGATGCCGAAGCAAAAGACCCACAGCGGGGCCAAGAAGCGTTTCAAGGTCACCGGCTCGGGCAAGATCACTCACGAGCAGGCAAACCGGCGGCACCTCATGGAGGTCAAGTCCAGCAAGCGCACGCGCAAGCTTGAGTCTGACCAGGTCGTCTCCCGCGCTGACATCAAGAAGGTCAAGAAGCTTCTCGGCCGCTAGTCCCAGGCATTGATTCCGTTCGTCACCCCTTTCCCGCTTCCGTAGTCCCCAGGAGAATGACATGGCACGTGTAAAGCGCTCCGTCAATGCGCAGAAGAAGCGTCGCGAGATCCTCGAGCGCGCCAGTGGCTATCGTGGCCAGCGCTCGCGTCTCTACCGCAAGGCCAAGGAGCAGGTCACTCACTCCCTCGTCTACGCGTATGCGGACCGCAGGACCCGCAAGGGCGACTTCCGTCGGCTGTGGATCCAGCGAATCAACGCGGGTGCACGCGCCAATGGCATGACCTACAACCGTTTCATCCAAGGCCTCAAGGCCTCGGGCATTGAGGTGGATCGGCGAATGCTCGCCGAGATGGCCGTCAATGACCCTGCGGCATTCGCCTCGCTGGTCGCGGTGGCGAAGGCTGCGGTGCCCGCTGCGGCTGCCTGATCCTTGGCCGGTGCGCCGGAGGCCATCACCTCGCGTCGGTCGTCGCGCGTGCAGGCGGTTATTCGGCTCCACACGCCCCAGGGGCGCCGCGAGTCGGGCCTGATCCTGGCGGAAGGTCCGGCGGCGGTCGGTGAGGCGGTGATCAGTGGTGTAGCGGTTGACGAGTTATTCGTGACCGCCGCTGCCCGGCATCGCTTCGGGGAGATCATCGACCGGGTCGGTGACTCCGCGGCAACTGTGATCGAGGTCTCCGAGGCGGTCATGTCGGTGCTTGCTGAGACCAACTCCCCGCAGGGAATGGTGGCGACGTGCCGGTGGACCCCGGTGACTCTGGCGGAGGCCATGGCCGCGGGTACGTCCTCCGTCATCCTGGAGCGCGCATCTGACCCGGGCAATGCGGGAACGATCATTCGTACGGCAGACGCCGTTGGGGCTGGTGGCGTGGTGCTGACCGAGGGGTCGGTTGATCCCTCCAACGGCAAGTGCGTCCGGGCTAGTGCAGGCTCGATCTTCCACCTGCCAATCTCGATCGGGGTGACGATCTCCCGGGCGATCGAGCAGGCTCGATCCGCGGGCCAGACAGTGGTGGCGGCGACGGGCGATGGTGAGGAGGACCTCGTCGAGTGGCTGGCTGGACGCCCCCAGGACGCCTCTCTGTGCTGGATCTTTGGATCCGAGGCACATGGTGTGTCGGCAGAGGCTCGCGACGGCGCCGAGGCGCGCTTGCGCATCCCGATCCTGGGCAGGGCGGAGTCGCTGAACGTTGCTTCCGCTGCTGCCGTGTGCCTATACGCGGCGGTTTGGCGACAGCATGGAAGACTAAAGACCGATCCGGAGAGCTAGTGGCGATCCTGCTGGTGGACGGGTCAAGACGAAGCGAACGCGACGAGATTGAGGTTTCTGATGCCCTACATCACCTTGCCTGTCTTCGATGAGTCCGGCTATGTGGTCGTCGACTCGTACGACCAGGGAGCCGACCCACGAGAGTGGGAGAACCTGATCTACGTTGACTGGAAGTCCTCGGGAGATACCCGCTTCTCGCCGATTGCCAGTGCCTACGGCGCCATTGAGTGCGATGGCTTCTGGAATCACACGCCGCCGAAGACGGATAAGGACGGGGTCTGGGTCCCCGAGAACGTTGCCATCGCGCCGCAACTCGTCGCGCGCGCCATGGAGCCAGGCGCGAACATCGGCCGGTGCCGAGTTATCGAACTTCAGCCGAATACCTACGCGGATGCCGTCTACAACCTGCACCGTGATGACAACAACCGGTTGAATCCCGAGGGAACGGGCTGGATCGTCCGAGCCTTCTTCAACCTGACCGATAATCCCGACTCGGTGATGGTCCTTCGCGAGGACAAGGACGATCCGGCGACCGAGACGCGCATCCCGCTGCCAGCAGGCGCCCAGGTGGTCATTGATACTCAGCGGCTTTACCACGCCGTCTGGCACCCGGGGAGTGAGCCGCGGTATTGCCTGATCACCTCCTACGAGTCCGGACCTGAACTGGACGCGTGGATTTCGGAGCGAAATCCCGTGAGCCGGGTAGAGAGCGCCTACATCGATCCCCAGGAGGCGCAGGCCGCGTACGACGCAGCTGAGGCCAAGAGAGCGGCACGCGCAGCAACCCTGGCCGCCCAGGGCAGGGACCCGAAGTTCGGGGACGGCACGATGGAGGCTGCCTCGGAGTCGGGTTCGTCCGCGACCGGCGGCATGGAAGTTCTGTCCGAGGCATGACCGCCCTCGCCGTCCCGTACAGCGCCGTCCTCGATGAGCTTGAGGCCGAGGCGATCCACATCTACCGCGAGACCGCGGCCGCTTTTCGGAATCCGGTGCTGCTCTACAGCATCGGTAAGGACTCGTCGGTGCTCTTGCACCTCGCGTTGAAGGCGTTCGCGCCAGCTCCGCTGCCGTTCCCGGTCATGCATATCGACACCACCTGGAAGTTCCGGGAGATGATCGAGTTCCGCGATCGTCGGGCGGCCGAACTCGGCCTGGACCTTCGCATCGCGACCAACCTGGAAGCTGTCGAACAGGGGGTCACGCCGTTCACCCATGGCACGCACGAGTACACCCGGATCATGAAGACGGTGGCATTGCGTGACGGGATCGATCGCTATGGGTTCGACGCGGCCGTCGGCGGCGCTCGGCGCGACGAGGAGCGCAGTCGAGCAAAGGAGCGGATCTTCTCCCTGCGCGAGCCGGGCCATCGCTGGGAGCCGCGCAAGCAGCGCCCGGAATTCTGGCGCACGGCCAACACCACCCTCGCCGAAGGTCAGAGCATGCGGGTCTTCCCGCTGTCCAACTGGACCGAACTTGACGTCTGGCGCTATATCCAGCGCGAGTCCATCGACATCCCATCCCTGTACTTCGCCAAGCCAAGGCCCGTCGTGGAGCGCGACGGCAACCTGCTGATGGTTGACGACGATCGATTCCCGCTCCGAGACGGCGAGCAGGTCCAGATGCGGTCGGTCCGATTCCGTACCCTCGGCTGCTACCCGCTGTCGGGTGCGGTTGAGTCGACGGCCGACACGCTTGAGTCCCTCATCGCCGAGATGGAATCGTCGAATATCTCCGAGCGTGCTGGACGCCTGATCGACGGTGAAGGCGGCGGATCCATGGAAGCCAAGAAAGCTGAGGGGTACTTCTGATGACGGCGCCGAGCGTGACTGGTCAGGCAACAGGTTCCTCGTTGACCCCGGTACTGCGACTGGTCACTTGCGGGTCCGTCGACGATGGCAAGTCAACCCTCATCGGCCGACTTCTGGCAGAGACTGACAGCGTCCCGATCGACCAGCTTGAATACGCCCGCCGTACTCGGCGAGGTGGCTCCACTGTGCCGGTTGGGGAGGTCGACTTCTCCCTGCTGACCGATGGCCTCGAGGCTGAGCGCGAGCAGGGGATCACGATTGACGTTGCCTACCGGCACATGAATCTCCCCAACGGCCGTCGCGTGCTCATTGCCGATGCGCCTGGCCATGAGCAGTACACCCGGAACATGGCGGTTGCTGCATCCAACGGTGATGTCGCCGTGCTGCTCGTCGATGCGGCACGCGGGGTGCGTCCCCAGACCCATCGCCACCTGACGGTCTGCGCCCTGATGGGGGTCCGGACGGTCATCGTGGCCGTCAACAAGATGGATCTCGTCGAATATGACCATGCGACCTTCGAGTCCCTGGTCGGCATCGTGCGAACCACGGCGGCCCGACTGGAGGTTGCCGAGGTGCTGGCGATCCCCGTCAGCGCCGCTGCTGGTGAGAATGTCACGCGTGGGAGCGATCTCATGCCCTGGTACAACGGGCCGAACCTTCTGGAGGCGCTTTCCGACTGGAAGCCTTCCTCGTCCCCCGCTTCCACGGCCTTCCGTTTCCCCGTGCAGTTCGTGGTTCGCGCCGATGGCAACTTCCGCGGCTACGCCGGCACTGTGGTTTCCGGCCATGTGGAGCCCGGAACCGAAGTGGTGGTCGCGGACTCAGGTCGAACCGCGAAGGTGGACAGAATCGTCACCTTCGACGGCGACCTAGAGCGTGCGGTCATCGGCCAGGCTGTCACCTTGACCTTGGATCACGAAGTAGATGTCACCCGAGGGGACGTCATCTGCGAGACGGGTGCCGGCCAGGTCCAGCCGGCTGATCGGTTTGCGGCCGACGTGGTCTGGCTGGGGGAGGAGCCCCTTGCTCACGGACGCTCGTACCTTCTGGTGTCGGGATCGCGCTCTGTTCCAGCCACGGTGACCAACGTCCGCCATCGACTCGATGTTGTCTCCGGTCACGAGCATGCGGCGCGACTTCTTGAGATGAACGATGTCGGCCGAGTGGAAGTAGCAACGGACCGACCGATCCCGATGGATCCTTACAGCCTGTGCCGTGACACGGGAGGCTTCCTCCTCGTCGACCGGGTCACGGCCGACACGGTCGCCGCAGGTCTCACCCGCCACGTGATGCGGCGCTCCTTCAACGTCGTGCACCAGGCCTACGAGGTGGATCACGAGGCCAGAACCCTTCTGATGGGGCATGCGGCCAAGGTGGTGTGGCTGACCGGGCTGCCCGGCTCGGGCAAGTCGACCATCGCGGATGCGGCCGTCCGGCGACTGCACGCCATGGGCGTGCACACCTACGTCTTGGACGGCGACAACGTGCGTGCCGGACTGAACAAGGATCTTGGCTTCACATCCGAGGACCGAGCAGAGAACGTGCGACGGGTAGCCGAGGTCGCCAAGTTGATGCGTGACGCCGGCCTGGTGGTTCTCGTGGCCCTGGTCTCCCCGTACCGATCGGATCGGGACGCTGCAAAGGACCTCTATGAGCCGGGGCAATTCCTCGAGGTACACGTCGACACGGCGGTTGAGGTATGCGCCGAGCGAGATCCGAAGGGCCTTTACGCCAAGGCGGCGGCAGGTAACCTGCCCAACATGACCGGAGTCGGTCAGTCCTATGAGGCTCCGGAGAATCCAGACCTCGTCCTCACCGGAACCGGCGACGTGGATGTGTCCGTGCAGTTGCTGGTCGCCGCCATTCTCGGTGAGTGAGATACTCGCCCGCCATGTCTGGACCAAACACCACCTTCGACCCCAAGCAGGTCGCTGACCTCGGTGCCGAGGCCGTGTCGGCAATGCTGGCCGCCGCAATTAAGGCTATTGAGTCATGCGAGAACCTCGCCGAACTCAAGGAGGTCCGGCTCGCACATTCCGGAGACCGCTCGCCACTAGCCCTGGCCAATCGCGAGATCGGCGCGCTGCCGCCAGCTGCCAAGGCCGAGGTTGGCAAGCGCGTCGGTGCGGCCCGCTCCCAGGTACGCGAGGCGCTCGATGCTCGCCAGGCCGTGCTGGAGGCCGCTCGGGATGAGCAGGTGCTTCTCCTTGAGTCAGTGGACGTTACGCTGCCGGTCGAGCGCCAGGCCCTTGGGGCCCGCCATCCGCTCACCACGTTGATGGAACGTATTTGCGATGTGTTCATCGGGATGGGGTACGACATCGCGGAGGGCCCCGAGGTTGAGGCCGAGTGGGTCAACTTCGATGCGTTGAACGTTCCACCGGATCATCCGGCACGCACCATGCAGGACACCTTCTACGTGGAGTCGGCCGACAGCGGGGTGGTGCTGCGAACCCAGACCTCACCGATCCAGATCAGGGCAATGCTGGAGCGACCGGTGCCGATCTACGTGATTGCGCCGGGCCGGGTCTTTCGGACGGATGAACTCGATGCCACCCATACGCCGGTCTTCCATCAGGTAGAGGGCCTTGCCGTTGATGAGGGCCTCACGATGGCCGACCTGAAGGGGACCCTTGATCACTTCGCCCAGTCCATGTTCGGCGAGGGGATCGTCACCCGGCTTCGGCCTTCCTACTTCCCTTTCACCGAGCCCAGCGCTGAGCTCGATGTCCAGTGCTTCGTATGTCGGGGGGACTCGGTTGGGCGGCCGGATCGGCCCTGTCGAACGTGCGGCAGCGAGGGCTGGATTGAATGGGGCGGCTGCGGGATGGTTAACCCGCGGGTGTTGCGCGCCGTTGGCATCGACACCGAGAGATATCGCGGCTTCGCCTTTGGGATGGGAATTGAACGCACCCTGATGTTCCGAAATGGCGTG
>JAULZL010000184.1:0-7608 GCA_032117355.1 Candidatus Nanopelagicales bacterium | reverse complement strand
GGTCGTGCCGTTCTGGCTCGTCCTCATCTCCCTGCGCTATCTACGCGCATCGCAGGCATCCGTCGTCGGCATGACCGAGCCGCTCCTGGCCATTGCCATCGCCTGGATCGCCCTTGGTGAGGCAATGACCGCGGTGCAGATTCTGGGAGCCTTCGTGGTTCTCGGCGGCGTCCTGCTCGCAGAACGTTCGAGGTAACCCGGCGGGCATCGCTGTCCCAACCCCGGATCCCCGTCGCTATCCTGCGGCGATGCCTGACCAGTCAACGCAACGCAGGTCGGACGGCGTCTGCTTCCCTGAGGGAGGCGATGGCCATCGGAGCACTCAAGCGACCGGACGCGCGGTCTTCGCCGACAGCGTTCGCCGGGTCGATCCGCAGCTGGCTGCTCGGATCGAGCACACGAACAATTGGCGGAGCGGGTACCTGGCCCCCATTCGAGACATCGTCCGCGCCGCTGCCGAACCGAGTGATGCGCTCACGATCGCCCGAGACGGCCTGGCCTCGGCCCATCAGCGATTTCGGTTTCGCCGTGCAGGCGAGGAGCAGTCACTCACCGCAGCCATGGCACTGGCCGCACCTCCACTCGAATCCGTCCTGATTCGTGGAACGGCCCAACTTCAGCCTGACTTCTCCCTGCCCTACCGCGGTAGGAGGCTCTTCGGTCCCGAACTGCGCACCCAGATCGACTCCTGGGTGGACGCTGGCATTGCCGAGCCGGGTCTCGCCGAGGCAGTCCACACCCTGATGGATAACCCGGATTGGATGGATCTGAGCGATCTTCACGTGGCCGTCCTCGGAGCCGGTGCGGAGATGGGCCCTACTCGGTCGCTACTTCGGTGGGGGGCAACAGTTCATGCGGTTGATCTGCCCGGCCCGGCCAACTGGCAACGGATCATCGGGATAGCCCGGAGCACGGCCGGCAACTTGCGCGTCCCGATCTCCGTCGGGTCCCAGGGGCGGGCACCGGTGTTCACCGGCGGACTCGTTCATCCCGATGACGATGAGGGGGTCGCAGCCTGCGCCGGGGTGAATCTTCTGACACAGACTCCAGAAATTGCCGCGTGGCTGGCGCAATCAGGTGAACCCCTCGTCGTCGGCACCTATGCCTACGCAGACGGAGCCCAGCACGTGCTGCTGTCGGTGGCCGCTGACGCGATCGTTCAGCAACTCCTTGGCGAGGCCGCACCGATCACTCTCGCCTACCTCGCCACACCAACCGATGTCTTCATCGTTCCGCCGGCGGCTGTTGCTCAATCACAGCAGCGGTGGCAGCAGCGCGGGCTCACCGGACTCCTGCAGTCACCCCTGCGCATCGTGCGCCAGTTCCAGCCAAACTATCCGGCGACGCAGATCCTGCCCGATGGACGAGGCATCAACGACTCACTGGTCCCCCAGCAAGGGCCCAACTACGCCTTGGCGAAACGTCTTCAGCGCTGGCGCTGCATCGCTGCCCTTGCCGACGAGACCCCCGTGTCGGCCAATCTTGCGCCCGCGACCCGCACCCGCTCCGTGGTGCGCAATCGAGTCCTGGCAGCGGCCTATGCCGGAGCGGATAACTTCGGGGTCGAGGTCTTCGAGCCCGCTACGTCCACGGCGCTGATGGCCGCCCTACTCGTCTACGACCTGCGTACTCGGGACTCACCCACCGCACCGCAATCCGTAGGTGAGGGCGTCTTCACACGCAAGGCGGTGCACGGCGGCCTGTGGCGGACTGCCTACTCTCCTAGATCTGTTCTCGGCGTTGCTGCCGTTCTGGGCATGTTCGAGTCGCGGGGCTGACCTGTCATAGGCCTGGCTTGCACCTGCTTCAGCGATCCGTATTCGACGTATCGTGAATTGGTGACCGGGTCCAACCGACCGGCGAGGCGAACTCGTCGGCTTCACCCCACTGTTGAGCAGCGGATCAGCGTGTTCCTAGCGCTGCTGGGGATGGTTTTGGCCATGCCCGCAGAAGCCCAGGCTGAAACCCAGCCACCACCACCCGCACCGATAACTCTTCCGATCACAACCGACCTGCCACTGACCCTTGGCTCACGTGGGCCACTCGTGGCCCAAGCCCAGATGCGGCTCACCTGGCTTGGAGCACAGATCGACGAGCAGGAGATCGACGAGCAGCGATACGGTCCGTCGACACGTAGGGCGGTGGGTGCATTCCAAGTGAAGTTCCTCGGCCAACAGCACGGCCGCCTCGGAACCGGAACGTGGGATGCTCTCCAGCGCGTCGCGGGCCGAGTCGGAGAACTCCCGCAACAGTGCCAGCGCGAAAAGTCCATCTGCGTGGACATGGACCAGAAACTCCTTCGACTCGTTTCTGGCGAGGACGTCCTGCTCACCCTCGACGCGCGTTTTGGGATGTCCGGCTACCCGACCGCTCAAGGTTCCTTTCGAGTGCAGCGGAAAAGTCGCAACCACGTCTCCAGCCTCTACCGAACCCGGATGCCGTTCGCCCTGTTCTTCAACGGCGGGCAAGCGGTGCACTACTCGCCGTACTTCGATCGGGACGGATATCGGGGTGGGTCTCACGGGTGCATCAACCTTCGGGACATCAGGAAGGCGGAATGGCTCTTTGATCGGGTGCCCGTCGGAACGCGGGTCTTCGTCTACTCCTGAGTCGCCCCTTGCCACCCGAGCCTTGCCCCTGACCCTTGCCCCTGACCCTTGCCCCCTGACCCTTGATCGCGGCGACCGCACATTGTTCGCGGCCGACGGGGCAGGTGTTGACAGGGCTAGTCAGTTAGATCCGGCGACTGGGCCGCCCATGGGGAAGCCCGTGCGGCTGGGGGTTGTCGCACGGGCTTCCGGGGCCTTTAGGCCCGGTCGCCCGGGGGAGGGCGACCGGCATATTGTCACCCCTTGCGCTTCATTTAGTAGGACATTTTGGGGAATTTCACTTGCGGGTTCTTTACGCAACCGCAACCCTCGGTTCAACCGAGAATGCCCCTTTCCTGGCAGACCGGCCGTAGCTCCTCGGGCGCACACATCCGGGCTGCGGATGCCAGACCTGCCTCGACCACGGCTTTCACATCTATATCGAAGATGGGCTGGGGCTCAAGAAGGGCGCTGGGAACCGCGATTCCGGAACTGGCATCAACGAGTTGCCCACCGGCAATCGCTGCGATGGCTCCCCCGTCTGCGTCCACAATTGCCGCCGCCAACCTGGCAATCGCATCAGCCTCCTGTCGAACTGAAGTCAGGACGGTCATGCACTGCTGTCCGAGGAGCACCCGCCCCAGGGCCGCTTCCGATGCTCCCGGTCCCACCACTGGGACCAGCCCGTCACGGTCATTACGCTCGAGAACGGCCACGGTAGCCTCAGCCAGGCCATCGTCTGCGGCCACAACACCGACCAGATCACCGTTCGACATCGTGAACATCCGCTCGAATAGCGCGCCACCCGAGGCTGGATCCCAACCAGGTACGTCCTCAGAGGCGCGGATCACGTACCCCGCCGACTGAAGTGGCTGCTGATATCCCTGCTTCAGAGCCACCGCGGATGGGTCGAGACCCGGGCCGTTCAGGAGCGCGACCGGGCCGTTCTCGTTGCCGCTGTCTTGCATGCACCGCAGCAAGCCCTCCCCGAGGATCCGGCCGACCGTTGCTGGGTCTGGGCCGACGAAGAAGTTCGCCCGACCGCCGTTGGTGAGCCGGTCATACTCGATGACCGGAATACCCAGCTGCTGCGCTGCCGCGATCGTCGCCGCACCGGTGGCTTCCGCCAAGGACGAGACCACCAGGACTCTGGCCCCCTCAGCAATCATCCGATTCGCCAGTTCAACCCCGGTCGATGTCGGGCCTTCGGCACGGATGTCAGCCGCGAGACCAACTCCGGCGAGGGCGCCACGAAGAGCCGGTTCGTCGAGGAGTGCCCAGCGAGCACCTGCATCGGATGAAGGCAGGATGACGCCGACCCTCGGAGCACCCGCAAGGCTCTGCCGAGGCGGTGGGGACGCGCCGGCGGAGCCGACCGAGGCGGCCGAGGACGAGTCGCCGGTGGCCGGCGACCATGTCGGTCCCGCGGTGTCTTGAGCAGATTGACAGCCGGTGCCCGCAAGCATCAGACCCAGGACCGCAGAGCACAGTGCCAGGCGACGAGTGGCAGATGTCAGCACGCCTGTCTCCCTTCCCTGGCCCGAGGCTCAACTCTCGCATGCCACCCCGTCACGATCTCGGTCGATGTACCACTCGTACTCCGGGTCAACGCCGCGTTGATAAGGACCGAACCCAGCCGCATTGGCCGCACCACAGGTGTCAAAGCGCGGGTCAAGGGCCGA
The DNA here is from genome assembly GCA_032117355.1 of Candidatus Nanopelagicales bacterium. Taxonomy (GTDB): domain Bacteria; phylum Actinomycetota; class Actinomycetes; order S36-B12; family S36-B12; genus REEB460. The sequence goes on along the minus strand of JAULZL010000184.1, from coordinate 3,338 downwards.
TCCTTCGGAGCCCGGCTGCTGCTCGACCGGCGGTGACGGCACCGCGTTCGGGTCCGTCCGTCGATTCGCGAGGGATGGCAGGACCATGGACCGCGGGCACGACCTCAGAACTCTCAGCAAGCTCGACTTCTCATTCGCATCGACCGCCAGCCGCCATCGATACTTGACGCCGATCCACTGCTTGGCGTACGCGCAACGTGCGAGCGCAGGAAGCCATTCAGCCGGATCCCGGTCGGACTTCGAGCGATTTGACGACGCTGACACCGCGATAAGGGAGTGCCGGTAGCCGAGGTCATTTGCGAAGGACTGCCGCGTTCCGGCGGTCCACCGCCAGGCCCCCGAATCCCAAGCCTCCTTCAACGGCACCATATGGTCGATGTCGAAGGATCGAGCCGTATCGGTCACAACACCGTCGTACTCCGACACCCATCGACCACCAACGACCGCGCACCCGACGATTCGCCCGCTGACCGCCTCTGACATCAGCACCTCGGCGCGGGTGTCGCAGCCGTCTGAGTCAGTATCGATCCACAGGCGGAATAGCTCGCGGGCATAGCCAACCGTCTGCTCCGGGCTTACCGGCAGCGAGTTGAGAATCTGAACGGCCGAGGTGCGCGGCGCAGCACTGGCAGCCGGCGCAAGGCCCACGTGGGCCGCCAGCAACGCCGTGGTTACCGCCACGACGACACTGGCGGTCCCAGTCCCCCGTTGGACACTCATGTCACAGACCCCCGTTGGGTGAAACTCGACGGTCGAACTACTCCACGACCGTGATCTCTTCACTCTCGGCGATCAGGTTGGCATCAGCGTCATAGACCTGGACGACTTCGTCCTCGAGAACAAGGTTTCCATCGGCGTCGAGCACGTCGACGGTCTCGTCGACGATCGATCCACCCGGCCCGGTCGCGACGACGACGTCATCCACGACAGCGCCGATCGGGTTGCCGTCCTCATCGACAACGATGTCGATTTCGACGTCTTCGCCGATTTCAATAATTTCGTCAGCCATGCCAACTCCTGTCGTACGGAAGGGGAACTGCCTCACATCGAGGCAGGTGGCAAGCCTAGGTGTCCGTGGGCATCATCGGCGCCACGGACATAGAGTGCTCAGGTGACAATCAGCGGCGCAGCCCGCGCCAACGTGGGTGCGCTCATTGCGTGCCTTCTCGCCGGGTCCATCATTGCGCTTGCACCGCGCGCGCACGCGGCAACCGAGGACATACGGCTGCCGGGTGGCCCTACCTCCGCGACGGAATCGACCCCAGTTGAGCTCGATTCGCGGCTCTACCTTCCCGAAACTGTTCCAGCACCGGCAGTCATCCTCGCCCACGGTTTCGGTGGCTCCAAGGAGTCCGTCCAGACCCAGGCAGAGGAGCTCATGGGACGTGGCTTCGTGGTGCTCTCCTACTCCGCCCGTGGATTTGGCACGTCCACCGGACTGATCTCGGTGAACTCCCCGGAGTTCGAGGTCGCAGACGCCCAAGCACTCATCGACTACCTCGCTGGACGACCCGAAGTCGAGCAGGACGCAGCCGGCGACCCGCGGGTCGGGATCGCCGGCGGGTCGTACGGCGGTGCCCTGGCCCTCCTCGCCGCCGGGTACGACGATCGAGTCGATGCGATCGCCGCTGACATCACATGGAATGACCTTGAGTCCTCACTGTTCGGCCAGAGCATCACTGCGGCTGGCTCCCCTCGTGGGGTTTTCAAGGAGCAGTGGACGAGCTGGTTCTTCAGCGTCGGCCTAGTGGATCCTCGAGTAACAGAATGCGGACGCTTCACCCCGCAGTGGTGCCGCGCTTACCTTGATGCAGCAACAAACGGCACGGTGACGGATGAATCTAGGGCCCTGATGCGTGCTTCCTCACCTATCAGCGTCAGCGATCGAATCAACATCCCGACCCTGATCAGCGCGGGCGAGGCAGACTCGCTGTTTCCCCTTGCTCAGGCCAATGCAAACGCGCAGCAGATCATGGCCGCCAGCCCGGAGGCGCCCGTGAAGGTCGTCTGGCACGGCGGCGGCCACGATGGTGGTCTGGATGAATCAGAGCGCATCACGTCTCTGATGGCGGACTGGTTCGACACCTATCTCCTCGGCCAGGGCACCAGCACGACCGACTTCGAGATGACGCTTACGACCGGGGCGATCTCGACGGATAACTCGCGCCCCCAAGCCATCGTCCTGCAGGCTCCGTCGTACCGCGGCCTCACCGGTGCTAGTCAGCAATCGGTGACGCTTGCTGGGCCAGACCAGCGGGTTCTCGCCCCCGCCGGAGGAAGCCCCGCCGCGATCTCCTCACTGCCCGGGCTCGGCGGAGCCATTGGCTCCTTTGCTGCAATTCCGCTTCCCGGCCAGTCGGCAGCCTTCGAGTCACCTCAGTTTGAATCACAGACGACCACCATCGGTGCGAGCACTGTGCGGCTGCGACTTTCTGCTCCGACCAAGGTGACGGATGTTGCCCTGTTCGCCAGCCTGCGCATTGTTTCCCCATCCGGCCGCGAAAACCTCCCGCAGGGGCTGGTCGCTCCCATTCACCTCGATTCACTCGGCCCAGTTCCCGTCGAGGTCGACGTGCAATTGCCCGCCATCGTGGCCGACGTGAATGCAGGCGACCGGGTCCGTCTCGTCGTTGGCACCACCGACATGGCCTACCGACTCCCGATGCGAACGGCGGTCTACCAGGTTGGCCTCGCCGACCCGGTGCTGGACCTCCCACTCTTGCCAGCCCAGCAGATCGCCAGCGGGTTGCCCGCCTACTGGTGGCTCCTGGGCAGCCTGCCGGTGATCGGCCTGTTACTGCTCGGCCTTGCACTCGTGCGGCCGCGACCACGCGCACCGCTCGTCCGCGAGGATCTCATCGACGTCCCGCTGACGATCGAGAATCTTGGCAAGACCTACAAGGGAGGTCTGCGGGCCGTCAACGACGTCTCCTTCACAGTCCCCGCGGGCGTCGTCCTGGGCCTACTCGGGCCGAATGGAGCGGGCAAGACGACCACGATGCGAATGGTCATGGGACTCATCCAGCCGACGGACGGGGACGTGTACGTCTTCGGTCAACGCTCCTTCTCCGGGTCGCCGGTTCTCGCGCGCATCGGGGCCCTGGTCGAGGGAGCTGGCTTCCTGCCTCACCTCACCGGCCGGCAGAACCTCGACCTGTTCTGGCGGGCCAGCGGCAGGGGCCACCAGGACCCGTTCCTCGACGAGGTCCTCGAGATCGCCGACCTCGGGACTGCAATCGACCGGAAAGTCCGGACATACAGCCAGGGCATGCGCCAGCGACTCGGCATCGCCCAGGCAATGCTCGGCAAGCCAGACCTGCTCGTCCTCGACGAGCCAA